>JBEPYX010000167.1:0-4794 GCA_041641155.1 Thermoflexus sp. | reverse complement strand
GCCCGCCCGGTTCAGCGCGTATGCTGCCGGCGCTGCGATCACCCCATGGAGCGGGACTGCCCCCGCGGATCATATCCTCCTCCGGGCCAGAAAGCGAGCGCCCCAGCTCAGCCGGGCCAGCCCGGTGGCCGTGATGGCGATCAGCGCCATCGCCAGCGCCCCGGCCTGGGGCAGGTTATCTGTAAATCTACAGGGAGCGCAGATTCTTGTCCATCCCCACCCGTGCCAGCACCATCCCGAAGGCCCCCATCATCCCGGCAAACTGGATGCTCATCCCCGCGCGCCATGCCCCCTATTCCCCCCGCAACTGGCGCACGATCTCCATGAACGACCGCACCCGTTCCGGATCCACCGGGTTCCACGTGATGCCGTCCACCTTCAGGCTGGAACCCACAATCACTCCGTCCGCATAAGGCAGCAGATCCGCGATGTTGTCGTGGCGGGCGCCCGTGTTGATGAACACCGGCACAGGACCCACCGCCTCCTTCACCGCCCGCAAATCCTCCGCCCGGACCGGCACGCTGGTCATGGGCCCTGAAACACAGATGGCATCGGGAAGACTGGAAAAGGCCACGGAGCGGGCCACCGCCGCCAGCGGCCGACTTCCCACAGGGGCGGCGAACTCGGCGTTAATGTTGAAAAGCAGCCGCACTCCCTCCGCCCCGATCGCCCGACGGTAACGCAGGACTTCCCCCGCCGAGGGGCTCCAGAACCCCATATCGCTGGCATAAACGCCCGTGAAGACCTCCCGTACGAATTGGGCGCCTGTGGCGTGCGCAACCGCCAGGGCGGCGAAGGGATCCCACAGGATATCGATCCCAAAGGGCACCTGGATCTCATCGCGCAATCGCCCTACCACGGCCGCCATCGCCGCCACCGTCGCCGGATCCGCCCGCAGGGTGTAAGGGCGATCGTTCTCATTGCAGAACATCACCGCATCGATCCCGCCCGCTTGAAGGGCGCGCAAATCGCGCCGGGCCCATTCCAGGATCCCTTCCATCCCTTTCTCCGCATCATAGAGCGGAGCCCCGGGCAGGGCCGGCAAATGCACCATCCCGATCACAGGTTTGGAAACCCCAAAGACCTCCTGTAGCCAGGACATCCGATGGCTCCTGCCATTGGGAATTCCAGGGATCGGGGCGTGGACTTCACCAGGAATGCGCCCCGCGCCCACGTCGAGACGCGGACCGATCCTCCGTGACCGGCGCCACCCGCACGCCCACCCCCAGCTCCCGCAGCCGGGCCACGATCTGCGAATCCGCCCCCGCATCCGTGATCAGCCAGTGCACCCGTTGGACAGGGCAAATGGCAGTGAAGGAAACATGGCCCAGTTTGGTATGATCGGCGAGGACGACGATCTCGCGGGAGCGCTCCAGAAAGACCTTTTTCACTTCCACATCATCCAAGCTGAAATCCGTGCACCCAGCTTCGGGGTCCAGACCGGCCACCCCCATAAAGAAACGGTCATAGTAAAACTGGGCAGCCATTCGCAATGCGAGAGGACCCACGATGGAAAGCTCCTTCTTGCGCAGCTGGCCGCCCAGGAGAAACACCGAAATCTCCGTGTTGGCCAACAACTGCGCGATGGGGACAGAGGCCGTGAAGACCGTGAGGTTCCGACGGGGCCGAAGGAGACGGGCCAGTTCGAATGTCGTGGAACCCACATCCAGAGCGATCACATCCCCTTCCCGGATGAACTCCAGAGCCGCGCGAGCGATGGCCCGCTTCTCCGGCAGCTGAACCCGAGCCCGTGTTAGATAAGGAATCTCATGGCCGATCCCCGGCGTGCCTAGCGATGCCCCACCCCGAGTGCGGACAATCAATCCTTCCTCCGCCATGGCCTGGAGATCCCGACGGATCGTCGGCAGAGAAACCCCTGTCAGCCGGGCCAGCTCCTCCGCCGTGGCGAAGGACCGCTCGCTCAGAATCTGGAGGATCTGCTCTCGCCGAGCCGCCTGCATGATCACCTCCATTCCATATCTTAATCGATGATGATCGAAATGTCAAGTATCGATCAATATCAATCAACATCGGGGCATCCGGCGTGGGGAGGAATCGCTCCCCTGCGCCTTTCCCCAGGGTAGAGGATGGGGGGCTAAGCGGACGAGGGCCCTCATCGGGAAGATCCCTCCCCCACCGTGCAAGAGGAGGGGGGGCTCGGAGGTATGGGCGCTCGGGGATGGGAAACCGGCAGCGAAAGGCCCGGGGGATGGCGGGTTCCCCTGCGGAGCGCGGGAGGCAGAGGGGGACGCCTTCGATCGTCTGCTCTGCCCCTCCCCGATCACCGCCCGGGCCCTCGGGGAGGCCCTTTGGGGGGTGGTCCAGGGGAAGGTCGAGGGGGAACGGTAGAGGAGAGCACTTCTCGGGCCCGATTCGCTCGCTCCAGGGCGCGCTCCAGCGCCGGGCGGGCGGCCAGTGGAACCCGATCGTGCAGGGCCAGCAGGACCGCCTGATGCCGCTCAATGGCCTGCAGGGCACGTTGTCGAAGGACCGGATGATCCGGATGGTGTTCGGCCAGGACGATCAGTCGAACCAGCAGACGTACGGAGCGCTGAAGGACAGCCGGATGCATGGGGCGGCCCTGTCGCTGCAGCATTTCCATCTCCTCGGAACGCCGCTCCAGCTGACGCACCAGCACCGGGGCTGGATCCCCATGCCATTCCGCCCAGGTCAGCTCGAGGGACTCCTTCCACAGCTTGAGTCCGTAAAGGGGATCGCCCGGAAGGCTAGCCTCCGCCGCCTGCACTCCCAGCGCTCCTCCCCCGAAAAGCAGAGCCAGGATCAGCCCGGCGGTCAGCAACGCGGAAACCCATCGACGCCCCTGAAGCCATCCCCAGCCGGAGGCCCGCGAAGGCCTTGACCGCGCGATCACACGGGCTCGACCCTGACGAACGGCCTGCGGACGCGGGGGCGGCACGGGGATCCCTCGCAGCTGCAGGGCAGCCTCCAGCAGCGGGCGAAGCTCCGCGGCGTAGGCCGGATAGCGAGCCACCACCTGCTCGATGTCCGCGCCTGCAGCCATCTCATCCAAACAGTGGGCCAGGATTTCTTCGAAGGAAAGATTTTTCATAGACATCCCATCTCCTCCATCCGCCGTCGCAGGGCGGCCAGCGCCCGGTGCTGCAGCGCCTTGATGGCATTGGGTAGTTTCCCCATCAATCGGGCTGTCTCCTCCACGGAGCGTCCCTCCAGAAAGCGGTGAAACAACACGTCCTGCTGATCGGGCGTTAACTTCTGCATGGCTCGCCGGATGCAATCCCACTGGGCCTGCGCTTCAATCCGCTCGATATCCTCCTCAACACTCGGAGCGCGCTCTGGATCCTCCAGCGGCGTCGCTATGTTGCGCGGCCGCGCCCGGTAGTAATCCATTAACAGGTTTCGGGCAATTGTATACAGCCAGGCCAGAAACGGGCGCCCACGCGATCGATACCGCGGCAGATGCTCCAGCATCCGCACGAACACTTCTGCCGTTAGATCTTCCGCAAGATCCTGGTCCTCCAGTCGGATCCGAAAATAGCGATAGACGGGGAGATAATATCGATCATAGAGCCATCCCACGGCCTCGGGATCGCCCGCCTGGGCTCGCCGGATGACCTCCCCCTCGATGGAGGTCTCATTGGAGGGATTTGGGTGTGTAGGGTGCGAGGGTTTCTTCATCGAAAGAGTTTCCCAATCAACTTAACGGGCGTTCTCTCAGATGGTTGCGGGGAGGTCCCCTTGTTTGAAACCGTTCTAGAGGGGATCGAAGAAGCATGGGCTGGGAGGCATCGGGTCCGATCGTGTCGGCTATGCGAACCCAAGCGGCGTCGACAGGCCTTCACTCCGCGCTACCCCCCTGGACGAGTGGCCCGACTCCGGCACGCAACCCGTGATATTAGAATAAGCCCAGCGCGCCCATCGGACCGCTCCCTGGTCCAACACACGATCCATCCAGGAGGTTCCCATGCCCATGAGCAAAGCCCTTCGCGACGCAATGAACGACCAGATCCGCCACGAGCTCTATTCCGCCTACCTCTACCTCTCCATGGCGGCCTACTTCGAAGCGCTGAACCTGCCCGGGTTCGCCCACTGGATGCGCGTGCAGGCCCGCGAGGAGGCCGGCCACGCCATGAAGTTCTTCGATCACCTCGGCGATCGGGGGGAGCGGGTCACCCTTCAGGCGCTCGAACAGCCCCCCACCGACTTCCCCTCCCCCCAAGAGACCTTCGCCCAGGCCCTCCAGCACGAGCGCCGGATCACCCGCCTCGTCCAGAACCTCTACCAGCTCGCCACCCGCGAGAACGACCTCTCTAGCCTGCCGCTCCTCCACTGGTTCCTCGAGGAGCAAATCGAGGAAGAGAAAAGCGTAGAGCAGATCCTGGAGGCGCTCCGGCGCATCGGGGGCAATGGAAGGGGGCTGGTGGGGATGGACCGCGAGCGGGCGCGGCGGGAGTCGGAGTGAACTCCGGCCGCCCCCTACCGCGCAGCCAAGCGAGCAAGAAAACGAGCGGGGGACAGCGCCTAAACGCTGGCCCCTGCCCCGGTTTTCATGGAGCGCCTTTCCGATGCCGATCGAAAAACGCCGCCATCCGCTGAGGGTGCTCCCTTGGGATCCCGAACAGGCGGGGAAATAAAGGCTGGAGCCCATGAGTCCAAACCCGGGGGAACGCGATGCGAAATCGATTCCGGATGAGCCTGATGCTGGTGTTCCTGGCCACCGCATGTGGTCGGGGATCGGCCCCGCCCTCGCCGACAGCCCCGATCCCTCCCACCCCAGCCCCGCCGAGCCCGACCGCATCGCCCACGCGGCCGACG
>JBEPYX010000166.1:0-4799 GCA_041641155.1 Thermoflexus sp. | reverse complement strand
GGCGACGGATTGGGCGAACCTCCCATCCGCCAGCGGGCCTGTCAGGAGGTTGGCCCAGAAATGGCCGATCACCTCCCAGGGCATGGGGCGCACCGGGATCGCGGAGAGGGAGCGGGCCGTGTGTTCCAGCGTGCCCCCGTAGGCCTGGCCGATCCATCCCAGGAAGGCTCCGAAAGGCACTGCGGAGATCAGCAGCCCTGCCTTCCACCCGCGCGGACGGCGAACCCCGACCCCAATCCACTGGGCGAGGATCAGGAAAAGCCCATAGTAATGGGTGAACAACATGAGGCTTTGCGCGAGGACCCAGCCGGCCCACCGGTTTCGCGAGGGCCATCGGAGGAGGTCGAGCCAGAGAAGGGTTAGCCATGCTCCCAGCGTGATCACCAGCCCGTACATTCGGATGAGGACCAGTTGAAACAGATAGAAGGGGTTCAGCAACAACAGGGTGACCAGCGCCAGACCCAGGCGGGGGCCACCGAGCCGGCGCCCGATCTGAAAGGCCAGGGGGAGGGCAGGCAGCCCCAGCATGAGGGAGAAGACGCGGAAGGCCCACGGGCGATCAAATCCCCCGATCTCCGCCCATCCTTTAACCAGCCAGTAGTAGAGCGGCGGATGGCTGTCCCGCATCAGGTTGCGGGCGATCTCCAGCCATCCGTAAGAGCCGACCTGCCGGAGGACATGGTACTCATCGAACAGTGCTAAATCCCAAGGCATCCAGGCCAGCGCGGCCCAGAAGGTCAACGCCGTGGCGAGTGCCACAGCGGCTTGCGCTCGGGCGAGGGCCTGATCCTTCACCCGCACGCCCTTAGCGGTCAAAGCGGTTGAGGAAGAGCCATCCATAGTTCCACCACACATCGTTCGGGAAGATCCAGATGGGCCGTTGGCTCAACACGCGCCCTTCGTAGGCGATCTCCACCCAGCCCAGCGCAGGGCGCCCTCCGGCCAGTGGGGGGCTGATCCAGATCTCCGTCAGCCAGCCGGGCCCTCGCACCGGGGTCTCCGGAGCCGGCATCATCCGTTGCAGCTCGATCGCGGCCCCCTGCGCGTTCAACCGAACGTTCCATCCAGCGGTCGAGGCCTCCCCATGGCTTCGCCACTGGATGCGGACCTCCAGCCGCCACCCTTGGGGACTCTCCACCATCCGCACCGCAGGAGGGGCCAGTTCCACCGGCCCAGCGCGTGCTCCGCCGATCCGCGGAGGCGGTTCATCCGGGAGAACGCGGATCGCGCCCAAGGACAGGGAGTCCCCATCGGTCGTTCCCTCCAGCGGCACGCGAGGAAACCCGGGGGTCCCCGTCTCATACCAGCCGATGCGGACGAGGTAACGACCGGGGGGCACCTGAAGGGGGATTAAGAGTCCCCAGCGGACCTGGACGACCTGGCCCGGTGTCCATCGGTCGGCAGGTGGATCAGGTTCGCCATCCCAGTTGGCCCAGAGCCGCCCGGCCTCGTCCACCAGGTGCATGAACAGCGTCCATCTTCGATCCATGGGTCGATCGGCGGCCAATTCCAGGGCCACTTGGAAGGATCCTCCTGCCTTCGCCTCGTGTTGGACCCACCCGATCCGTTCCAGCCGGATGCCGTTCGCCCAGCGAGCATGCACATCTTCCCAGACAACCGGCTGGGCTTTGCGGACAAGGTGGAAGACATCCGCCCGCCGCTCTCGAACTGCATGGTCAATTTCGATATGGAAATCGATCAGATGCGTCTGACGGAGCTGGCGGAGCCATGGCTCCCAGTTCCCGCGATAGAGGCTGACGCCGATGAACCAGAACGAGGGAGCCTCGGTGACCACGGCCTGCCGCTGGTTCGGATCGCTCCAATCATACGCGCGGAAGCGCGGATAATCCGGCCACAATGCGTGCCACCAGGCCTGGATGAGGATCGGATCGGAAGCCTGGACCATGCTCATCGGTTTGATCCCCTGGGTGTCTCCTGCGTCTGGGCGTCCGACGAGCATGGGCATCTGGACCAAGCCGATCAGGCCTAAGGGGATGAGGGCTGGCCAGTAAGGTCGCGCGACGGCGCCGGTCATCACCCACGCCATGAACGGGACGAGGAGCGCGGCGAAATAGCGGGCTCCGAAAAAGGGCCAGCGGAGGACCAGCAAGGCTCCGGCGAGCAGGGAGATCCCAGTGGAGACCCCGAGGGCCTTCCACGCGGGGGGAAGCCGCCGCGGCCCGGAGCGCAGCCAGGAGGCACCTAACAGACCCACGGCCGCCGAGCCGGCCGCCTGGGCGAACTTTCCATCCGCCAAAGGCCCCACCACGAGGTTGGCCCAGAAGTGCGCGATCACCTCCCACGGCCTCGGGCGCACGGGGATAGCCGCCAGGTTACGGCTGGTGAAATCCACCGTCCCCGCCTGCACGGCCAAGACGAACCACGTGGCGAAAGCGAGGAGGAACCCAGCCAGGATGGACATCCCCAGCCGCCATCCCCGCGGGCGCCGGAGCACCACAATGCATGCCTGGCCGACGGCGAAGAGCACACTGTAATAATGGGCGAAAAACAGCAGCCCGTGCCCCGTGGCCCACAGGACCCACCCGCCCCTGGATGGCCGCCGGAGCAGTCGCAGCCAGATCCAGGTCAGCAGCGCCCCACCGGCGATCACCAGGCTATACATCCGGATCAGGAGCAGTTGGAACAGAAAGAAGGGATTTAAGGCCAGGAGGGCGACGAGGAGCAAGCCACCCCTGGCCCCGGCCAGCTCAGCCCCGACGCGGAAGGCGAGGGGCAACGCCAGCAGGCCCAGGAGGACCGAGAGCACCCGGTAGGCCCAGGGGCGGTCGAAGCCGCCAATGTGCCACCAGACCTTGGCCAGCCAGTAATAAAACGGCGGATGGCTGTCCCGCATCACATTCCGCCCGATGTCCAGGAACCCGTATGAGCGGATCTGCCAGAGCACGTGCTTTTCGTCCACGTGGGCCAGCTCGATGGGGGCCAGGCTGAGGGCGACCCCAAACGTGATGCCCGTCATGAGAAGAACGGCCTCGCGCGTCCAGGGAGGCGTTCGCATCGGCCTCAACCTCACCACGGCATTCGATTCCAGAACATCCAACTGTAGTTCCAGGACCACCGCCGGCGCGGTGCTGTCCAGGCGGGGATGCGGGCCTCACCCCCCGGGCATTCCACCCGCAGCGCCCGGGTCTGGCGGTCCGGGGGGAGCTCTCCCTCATAGATCCAGCGAGCCGCGCTCCCCGGCGGGTAGGTCTGATCGGGGGCGGGCGGGGCCACCCAGGAGAGCGTGTAAGCGCCCGCGTCCGTCTCGATGGAAATGGCCACTGGCGGCGTCCCCGGCTCGGAAAAGGTTACCTGGATGCTTGCCCGGAGCCGATCGGGGCGCCCGGGCTCCGGACGGATGTCCGGCCCCTCTTGGCGATAGGGCACAAGGCGGGCGATCGCCACCGCCTCCAACTGGAAGGGTCCGCACCGATGTCCCCACGGGCGGCCAGGAAGCGATGGGCGAGGTGAGAGGACGATCGTGCCGAGGGGGGCGACATCCGCGCCCTCCACCGTGGGCAGCCGCGGCCATCCCCCGGATCCCGTGGGATACCACCCTGCAGTCACCCGATAGGATCCGGTGGGAAGCCCGGCAGGGATCTCCAGGGCGCGCCAGATCGTGAGGGAAGTGCCCGGTGGCCACGCGGTGGTCGGGACGGGGGGCTCCCCGTCGCTCCCTGCCACCCACCGTCCCGCGGGGTCCAGCAGATGGATGAAGAGCGTGTAAGGCCGCGCGGTGGGGCCTGCGGCTCCCACGCGCAGGCCGACCCGCAGGATCCCGGGGGGGCCTTCCGGGTCCAGCGCCACCGCCTCCAGGCGCAATCCCTCCGCAAAGCGCGCCCGAAGCGGGCGCCAGGCGGGCGCCGCCGGCGGCGGCACGTAGCGGATCAGGGCAGCATCTGCCGGGGGCGGCCATTCCTGAACGGGATCGCGAATCCATCCGGCCAGGGCTCGCTCCACCCGATCCCAGTCCCCCCGATACGCTGGAACCCCCAGGAACCAGACAACGGATCGGGTGTCCAGGACCTCCCGCCAGCGGGCCTCCTCGTGGATCTCGAAGAGCCGCCATGGGAGATCCGGCGTGTGGGCCAGCAACGCCTGATAGTGCCACGGCGCCTGGACGATCACCACATCCCCTGGCGCGGCGTGCGCTTGGAGATCGGCAGTCACCTCCGCATACCATGGGTTGTTTTCCGGCAGCTGCGCATAGGCCATCATCGTCCGGGAAAGGCCGATCAACCCCATCAGCCCCGCCATCCCGAGGAATGCCGCCCGGAACCGCGGGCGCGTCTGGGCCGCGAGGTGGGCGATCCCCAACAGCAAAGGCGGGATCGCGACCACCGCGTAGCGGGCGGCGAAGAAATTGTAGCGCCAGCCGCCGATCAGGAAGCCCGCGAAGGGGATCGCAAAGGCCAGAATCGGGAACCTGATCGCCGCAACCCTGCGCCAGCCCGCCGCGATCATCGCCCCGATCCCGAGGGCCAGCAGCGTCCCGACGGCGAGGGCCCAGCGGGCGTCCGCCGCCCACCCGCTCCACAGCGTCAGCCAGAAGTTCAGCGTCATCGCCGCGGGCCCAGGGCGGATCCCGGGGTTGCCCTGATGGCGGATGACGATGGCGATCGCCTGAGACAGCGCGGCGGACGCCATGATCCCGATCGCCAGCCCGGGGATCCCCCCGCCGAGAAAGGCGGCAGCCCATCGCGCCCGCTCCCGTGGGCGCCGCAGCAGCCAGAGCGCGCAGGCGGCTACGGCGAAAGCTCCGGGATAGAACGTGAGCAGCAGCAACAGGCCGCTGAGCC
>JBEPYX010000165.1:0-4844 GCA_041641155.1 Thermoflexus sp. | reverse complement strand
GCGGAACGAAGAGTGGTTGGCGTGGACATCGTGGCCTCCTGGAAGGGTTAGGCGATCCATCACGGGCGGCCTCCCCAGCCCCGCCTGGCCCCGCGAGGGGGGAGGGAGGAGCATCATGGGGTTCCCGCGTTCGCGCGGGGGGCGGGGATCGGCGTGGGCTCGCTCACCGAAACCCGCATGGCCTGCGCGAGGGCCTGTTGGGCCAACTCCTCCATCTTCACCCGCGCCTCGATCTCCCGCACCGTCTCGACATCTGGTCGGGTGATCACCTTCGGGGGCATCAGGAACTGACAGCAGTCCTCCCCCGGCATGATCGAGAGGGCGTAGGTCCCGATCCTCCGCGCCCAATCGATGATCTCCACCTTATCCAGCCCGATGAGGGGCCGCAGGATCGGCATAGTAGCGGCGTCCTCGATCGCCGTCAGGCTCTCCAGCGTCTGCGAGGCCACCTGCCCCAGGGAGTCCCCGGTCACCAGGGCCCGTCCCCCTTCCTGCCGGGTGAGGGCCTCCGCCACCCGCACCATGAGCCGCCGGTAGAGGATCAGACGGTAGGGGGCAGGGGCGGCCAGGACGATGGCGCGCTGGGGCTCCCCGATGGGCACTACATACAGCCAGGGGCTCATCCCATAGGCGCGCATGTGGCGGACGATGGCCATGGCCTTGGCCTCCGAGGCTGCCCAGTCCCCGAACGGCCCGCTGTGGAAATGGATGGGGATCACCTCGCAGCCCCGCTTCAGCATAAAGTAGCCTGCCACCGGGGAATCAATGCCGCCGGAGAGCAACAGCCCCACCCGGCCGCTCACGCCCACCGGGAGCCCGCCGGGGCCCCGGTGCCGGGCGAAGTAGACGAGGGCGGTATTGCTCGCGATCTCGATGTAGGCAACCCATGCGGGCTCCGATAGATCCACCCGCCAGCCGGTCCGATGCTGGACGGCCGCTCCGATGTGCCGTTCGATCTCCTGGGAGGTGAGGGGGAACGATTTGTCCGCCCGGGAGGCGCGGATACAGAACGATGGGACCGGATCGGAGGGGAGGTGGCGCAGGACGATCTCGGTCAGGACGTTCAGGTCCTTGGCGGCGGGGATGGCCGGGGCGAAATAGGCGATGCCGAACACGGTGCGCAGCCGCTCGAGCCACACCGCCTCGGGGACCGGCCGCGGGAGCCGGACCAGGAGCCGCCCGGGCAGGCGCTCGACGGCGGCGGGCCCGACGTCTTGTAGCCGTTCTTCGATCCGCCGGGCGAGCGTGCGCTCGAAGAAGCCTCGATTGTGGCCCTTCAGCCCGATCTCCGCGTAATGGACCACGGCGTATCGGCTCTCCATATCCGCTCCCGCTTTCCCCATTGGACGGATGCGATGGGATGTGGGGGCTTAGGGTTTCTCTTTCGACCCTTCGCCCGATCCTCCGCAAGGGAAACGGGGCGCTGGGAGAGCGCCCCGTCCGCCTTCGGCATGGGCGAGGCAGGACTCGAACCTGCGACCCTCCGCTTGTAAGGCGGATGCTCTCACCCCTGAGCTACTCGCCCGTTTTCCCTGTCGGCCGCATGGCTGGCTGGGCGTTGAAGCGGTTCATCGCCGCCTCCAGCCCTTCTTCGATGAACGTGCGGATGGCCTGGACGGCCCGGTGGAGCACCCCCTCCAAGATCTCCTCCTCATCCGGCCGGAAGTCCTGGAGCACGTAATCGGCTGGGTTCATATGGCCGGGGGGGCGCCCGATGCCGACCCGCAACCGGGGGAACTCCGTTGTCCCCAGGGCTTGAACAATGGACTTCATCCCATTGTGGCCGCCGGGGCTGCCCCGGGGGCGCAGCCGGATCGCCCCCAGGGGCAAATCCATGTCGTCGTAGACGACGAGCAGGCGGTTCAAGGGCACTCGGTAATGGGAAACCAAGGGGCGCACCGAGCGCCCGCTCAGGTTCATGAAGGTCTGAGGCTTCGCCAGGATCACCCGCTGGCCGGCCATGCGCCCCTCGGCGATCAGGGCCTGGTGCTGGATCCGCCGAAAGGCCATTTGATGGGCCTGGGCGAACCCATCGAGCACCCGGAACCCGACGTTGTGGCGATTCCACGCATACTCCGGGCCCGGGTTCCCCAGGCCCACGATCAGCACCGGAGGCCCTTCCGGGCCGTCGTCCCCGTCGCCCTCCCCCGGCCCGGGTTCGGGGCGGAGCGCCCTCAGGATGCGCCCTAGGCGTTCCAGTGTGTCTTCATAGTGCAGCGTCACCGGCCTTCCTCCGGCGATGAGGTCGGGGGTGGCCTCACTGAGCCCGCACCAGGATCGGCGCCCCGCGCCACAGGGATTCCAGGTCGTAATAGCGGCGCTGGGGGGGCGAGAAGATATGGACGATGATGTCGCCGTAATCCATCAGCACCCAGCCCGAGGCTGGGTCGCCCTCCACCCGCGCGGGATCCACTTGATACCCCTGCGCGGTGGCCTCCGAGATGCCTTCCATGATCGCTTTCAGTTGCCGCTCCGAGGTCCCCGTGCAGATGATGAAGTAATCGGCGAAGGTGGCACGGGCCCGGATGTCCATCAACACCACGTCCATCCCCTTCTTGTCGAGGATGGCATCCACGATCCGACGGGCCAGATCCAGCGTGTTCAGGGATCCACCTCCGGATGGAAAGTTTGGAACAAGCCCTGGGATGGGCTCAACGGAACGCGGGTTTGAACCCCTTCTCATTCTATCACGCGGCGAATGGTCCTCCCAGGGGGGACGGAGGGGCTATCCCTCCCGCCCTCCGACCCCGCTCGTCGTTCCCGGCCGAGGGGAGGAAGTCGCCTTCCCGTGGTATAAGATCGTTGCGAGAGAGCGCTGCGGGGAGGCGATCCAAGCATGCGGATCACGGTGCTGGGGAGCGGCGGGCTGGGCGGGTATTTCGGGGCGCTGCTGGCCCGCGCGGGCCACGAGGTCACCTTCATCGCCCGGGGGGCGCATCTCGAGGCGATGCGCGTCCGCGGGCTGCAGGTGAAAAGCGTGCACGGGGATTTCCACCTATACCCCGTGCGGGCCACAGATCGGCCGGAGGAGGCCCCGCCGGCCGATCTGGTCCTCTACGCGGTGAAAACCTACCACATCCCGGCGACGGTGGGGATGCTTCCTCAACTCCTCGGGCCGGAGGGGGTGGTGCTGACCGCGCAGAACGGCGTGGAGGCGCCAGACCAGGTTGCGGCGGTGGTGGGGGCAGAGCGTGTGCTGGCCGGCGCCGTCTGGGTGGTCTCCCAGGTGGAGGCCCCGGGGGTCATCCGTCAGGAGAGCGCCTTCCGCCGCGTTGTGGTGGGGGAGCTGGACGGCCAGCTCACCCCGCGCGCTCAGGCGATCGCCCGCGTCTTCGCTGAGGCGGGCGCGGAGGCGGAGGCGACGGCGGAGATCCGGAAGGTGCTGTGGACCAAGTTCCTGTTCATTGCCGCCGTCGGCGGGGTGGGCAGCGTGACGCGCCTCCCCGTAGGGGCATGGCGTGAGGTCCCGGAGACCCGTGCGCTGCTGGAGCAGGCCATGCGGGAGATCGAGGCGGTCGCCCGGGCGGAGGGCGTGGACCTGGATCCCGACGTGGTCCCGCGGACGATGGCGTTCGTGGATGGCCTGGCCCCGACGGCGACGGCCTCGATGCAGCGGGATGTGGAGGCGGGCCGTCCCCTGGAGATCGAGGCGATGAGCGGCGCGGTGGTCCGGATCGGGGGGCGACGCGGGATCCCCACGCCGGCCCACGCCTTCCTCTACGCGGCATTAAAGCCGATCCATCTTCAGGCGTTGCGGAACGTGGGGGCTGCCTAAATCCCCCCGGGATAGGGACAGTGAACCCTCCATCGGCGCATGGGATGCTGGAGAGGAGGGCCAGATCTCCATTGCGTCCTCATTCCCACTCGATGGTTGCCGGGGGCTTGTGGGTGATGTCATACAGCACCCGGTTCACCCCGGGGACCTCGTTCACGATCCGCGTGGCGATGCGGTCGAGCACCTCGTGGGGCAACGGCGCCCAGGCCGCGGTCATGAAGTCCTCTGTGGTCACCGCCCGGACGGCCACCACCTCCTCGTAGGTGCGCGCGTCCCCCATCACCCCTACGCTGCGCACCGGCAGCAGCACGGCGAAGGCCTGCGCCACACGCTCCGCCCACCCCGAGCGGACCAGTTCCTCTTGCACAATGGCATCGGCCGCGCGCAGCCGCTCCAGCCGCTCCCATGTGACCTCGCCCACGCAGCGCACCGCCAGCCCCGGGCCGGGGAAGGGATGCCGCTGGAGCAGCTCGGCCGGCAGGCCCAGGTAGGCCCCCAGCGCCCGCACCTCATCCTTGAACAGATACCGCAGGGGTTCTATCAGCTCAAAGGAGAGATCCGGCGGCAACCCCCCGACGTTATGATGCGTTTTGATGCGGGCAGCGGCCTGCCGCTCGGGCCCCCGGCTCTCGATGACGTCCGGGTAAAGGGTTCCCTGGGCGAGGAACCGGAACGGGCCCAGCCGGCGGGCGTGTTCCGCGAAGACCGCGATGAAGGTGTGGCCGATGCGCACCCGCTTCTCCTCCGGGTCGGTGACCCCCCGCAGGGCCTCCAGGAACACCTCCGCCGCGTGGACGGCGACCACGGGGAGCCCCAGCCCGCGCAGGGCGTGGACCACCGTCTCCGCCTCCCCCCGGCGGAGCAGCCCGGTGTCCACGAAGAGACAACAGAGCCGGTCGCCGACGGCGCGGTGAACCAGCACGGCGGTCACCGTGGAGTCCACCCCGCCCGAGACGGCGCAAAGCACCCGCTCTGTTCCCACCTGCTCCCGGATCCGGGCGATCTGCTCCTCGACGATCGCCCCCGGGCTCCAGGTGGGCCGACAGCCACAGAGGTCCAGGGCGAACCG
>JBEPYX010000164.1:0-4865 GCA_041641155.1 Thermoflexus sp. | reverse complement strand
TGCTCCCACGCCCACTGCCTCGCCGGTGGTGGAGGATCGAAGGCCCAGCGTGTTGTGCACCGGGGCCTTTGAGGATCGAAACCGGGACGATGCCAAGGCGGACGGGGAGCCCTGGATCGCGGGGGTCCCGATCTACCTGATCGATGGACGGGGCTGGAAAGCCACCCTGATCTCGGAGGCCGGGCAGGCCGTTTGCGCCCGGGATTTGGAGCCGGGGGCTTACCTCCTTGTCTTGGAGAGCCCGGCAGGGTATCAGCCCTCCGGGCCCACCCGACGCGAGGTCTGGCTGTCCTGGAACACGGAAACAACCGTGCTGTTCGGATTCCAGCCGCTTTCGGCTTCGACTGTGCCAACGCCCACCCCGACGCCGGCGCCCGTGGCTTCGATCGGGGCAGATCTCGCGTGGCTCGGAGAGGGGTTGATGCTCGGAGCGGGGTTCATGGGCTTGCTGCTGGTGGGGATAGCCATCGGATATTTCATCGGGCAGCGGAGCGCCCGTTCTCGATGAAGGTTAGAGGGGGCGAGGATGTCCTGGGCAGCAGTGATCTTGGCGGCGGGACTCAGCACACGGTTCAAGTCCGAGCGGCCGAAGGTGGTGCATCCCCTGGCCGGCCGCCCGATGATCCGACACGTCCTGGAGGCTCTTCAAGCGGCGGGCTGCCCGCATCCACCGGTCATCGTGGTCGGGCCGGCGGCCGCGGCCGTGCAGGAAGCCGTCGGGCCGGAGGCCCGTTGGGTGGTCCAGCCGGCGCCCCGGGGCACAGGCGACGCGGTACGCTGGGCGGAGCCCGTTCTAAGGGAGGAGGTGTCCGAGGTCCTCATCACCTATGCGGACCTCCCGCTGGTACGCCCGGAGACCTATCGGCGCATGATCGAAACCCACCGCGCCCGCGGCGCCATCCTGACTCTGCTGACCGCCCGACCGGCGGATCCCACCGGCTACGGCCGCGTGGTCCGGGATCCCGATGGACGGGTGCGGCGCGTCATCGAGGAGGCGGAGGCGAGCCCGGAGGAGCGACAGATCTCGGAGATCAACGTCGGCGTCTACGTAGCGCATGGGCCATGGCTCTGGTCAGCCCTTTCGCGCCTGGAGCCCAGCCCGGTGAAAGGGGAGGTCTACCTCACCGACCTCGTGGCCCTCGCGGCCGCGGAGGGGCGGAGGGTGGAAGCGGTACGGCTGGAGGACCCGGAGGAGGCCTTGGGGGTCAACACGCGGGTCCAACTGGCCGAGGCAGAGCGCATCATGCGGCGGCGGATCAACACCCGCTGGATGCTGGAAGGGGTCACCATGCTGGATCCGGAGCGGGTTTACATCGGCGCTGACGCCGTCATCGGCCCGGACACGGTGATCTACCCGGACACATACATCGAGGGGGGGACGCGGATCGGCCGCCGCTGTCGCATTGGGCCGAACGCCATCCTGCGGGACGCCGTGATCGGGGATGACTGCGTGGTGGAGGCCTCGGTGGTGGAGGGCGCCGTGCTGGCGGAGCGCGTCCATGTGGGGCCCTTCGCCCACCTGCGCCCCGGGACCCGGCTGGCCGAGGAGGTGCGCATCGGGAACTTCGCCGAGGTCAAGAACAGCGTCATCGGGCCCCGGACGCGGATGCACCACTTCGGCTACATCGGCGACGCCACGGTAGGGGCGGACGTGAACATCGGGGCGGGGACAGTCACGTGCAATTACGATGGGGTGCGCAAGCACCCGACGGTCATCGAGGATGAGGCCTTCATCGGCAGCGACACCATGCTGGTGGCCCCGGTACGAGTGGGTCGGAAAGCCAAAACGGGGGCCGGCTCCGTCGTGACCCGGGATGTTCCCCCGGAAACCCTGGTCTACGGGGTGCCCGCCCGCCCTCCCTCCTGAGCCGAGTTCGCTGCGGACCCTGTGCCGCTTAAACGGTTGCTTCCTCCTTGGAATTCCATAAAATAAAAACAAAGCGGTGGGATCCTGGACGATCCGGGACCGGATATGGGGGAGATCCCGTATCCTGAGATCCGCTTGAGGATGAGGAGAGCGGCTCTGCGGTCGGGGGCGTGAGGCCCCCCCGGCTGCCGGGTCGATTTCCGCCCGCCGACCGCCGGCCTCGGCCGGCGGTTTTTATTTACCGGGATCCCGACGGCCGGTACCCGGGTTTCCCCCAGGGGAAAGAGCTACCATGGACGGGCAAAACCGAGACCACCGATCGGCTGAGGAGGTGACGGATGACGGAAAAAGTGTTAGTCTGCGTGGCGTGGCCGTATGCGAACGGCCCCTTGCACCTGGGCCACATCGCAGGCGCTTACCTGCCGGCGGACATCTTCGCCCGCTATCACCGCCTAAAGGGGAATCGAGTCCTAATGGTCTCTGGCTCTGATTCTCACGGGACCCCTATCACGGTCCAGGCGGACCGGGAGGGGGTGTCGCCGCGGGCGCTGTTCGAGCGCTATCATCAGATCTTCCTCGAGACCTGGCAGAAATACGGGATCTCCTTCGATCTGTTCACCCACACCGACACGGAGAACCACCATCGGGTCGCCCAGGACATGTTCCTGCGCCTCCTGGAGAAGGGGTATCTGTTCAAGCAGACCCAGCGCCAGTTCTACTCGGAGGTCTCCCGCCGTTTCCTCCCGGATCGGTATATTGAGGGCACCTGCCCGATCTGCGGCTACGAGCGGGCCCGGGGGGATCAATGCGAGCGGTGCGGAACGCTGCTGGAGGCAACCCAGCTGCTCCACCCCCGCAGCCGCATTGACGGCAGCACGCCGGTCCTGCGGGAGACGGAGCACTATTTCTTCAATCTCCCCGCCTTCGCCGAGCCTCTCCTGGGTTATCTGCGCGATAAGGGATACTGGCGGCCGAACGTGCTGACCTTCACCCTGAACTACATCCGGCAGGGCCTCCAGCCCCGCCCGATCACCCGGGATCTGGACTGGGGCATCCCGGTACCCCTCGAAGGATTCGAAGGCAAGGTGCTTTACGTGTGGTTCGAGGCCGTCATCGGCTACCTCTCGGCGACGATCGAATGGGCCTCCCTCTCCGGAAGCCCCGAGGCATGGAAGGACTGGTGGTATGACCCGGAAGCTAAAATCGTTTACTTCATCGGGAAGGACAACATCCCCTTCCACACCATCATCTGGCCTGCCCAGCTGATGGGGACGGAGCGCCTTTACGAGGACGAGCCCTCCAAACGCCTGACGCTGCCCTACGACGTCCCAGCCAACGAGTTCCTGAACCTCGAGGGGGACAAGTTCTCCACAAGCCGGAATTGGGCGGTCTGGGCGCTGGATGCGGCGGCCCGTTATTCCGTGGACGCCATCCGCTACTACCTGACGGCGATCATGCCCGAGACCCAGGATTCGGAGTTCCGCTGGATCGACTTCATCCGTCATAACAACGAGGAGCTGCTCTCCATCTGGGGAAACCTGGTCCACCGGGTGCTCACCTTCGCCGCCCGCCATTTCGATGGCGAGGTCCCCATGCCCGGCCCGATGGAGCCGCGGGACGCGGAGGTTCTGGCCCGGGTCGATGGGGGCTTCGAGACGGTGGGACATCTGATCGAGAGGTGCCGCTTCCGGCAGGCCCTGGAGATGGTGATGGGGCTAGCGGCCGAGGTCAACCGCTATCTGAACGAGCGCGCGCCATGGCGGGAGATCCATGAGGACCGGACCCGGGCGGCGACCACGATCTACGTGGCCATGCGGGCGATCGACAGCCTAAAGGTGATGTTCGCGCCTTTCCTCCCCTTCTCAAGCCAGCGCCTCCATGAGATGCTGGGATATGAGGGGGATGTGGTGGGCCGCATGGCAGTGCGCTTGGTGGCCGAGCGGACGCGGGAGCATCCGGTGCTCACCTATGAGGCCGATCGGCGCATCCGCTGGGAGCCCAGCCGCCTCCGGCCCGGGCAGCGCCTAAGGGAGATCCGCCCCCTGTTCGAGAAAATCGATGAGACGCGGGCAGAGGAGGAGCGGGCCCGCCTCGGGCAACCGGCATCGTAGCGAACCGCATATCGTAAACATCGCAAACGCCGCGCCCGGATCGCCTCCCGTCCCCCCCTCCCCCGGCTCCCGGGCGGGCCAGCCGGATGGCGAGCGAAAGGCCTGGGTCCTGTTCGCCTTTCCTCCCAACGCTGGATCTTACGGAGACGCGTTATCAAGCCCTGAAAGACTCAGGACTATCTGATATCCGACGAGGTGATCCGCATGCGGCGGGAGATCCTTTCGTGGGGCGACATCGAAGCGCTCATGGATCACTTGTTGCCTCAACTCCGAGGGCCTTTCGATGCCTTGCTCATGATCACCCGAGGGGGGATCGTGCCGGGGGGCATGATCGCCGAGGCGCTGGACATCAAATACATCCTCACGGCCGCCGTCCGCTTCCCCGAGGCCCAGGACTTAAGCCGCGTGAAGCTCTTGGCGTGGCCTACGTTCCTCCAGTTCCCCGAGGATGAGCTACTGCGCGGCCGCCGGGTGCTGATCGTGGATGACGTGTGGGCCAGCGGGCGCACCATCAACACCGTGCGCAGCCGGGTGGAGGCCGCCGGCGGATATCCGGAGACGGCGGTGCTGCATTACAAGCCTCGGGAATCCCTCTTCCGCCACGGGCCGACTTACTACGCCGCGGTGACCGACGCCTACATCATTTACCCGTGGGAGCTGCGGCGCGGCGTGGAGGGCGTCCGTCCCATCGAGCCCGTTGGGGGATGATCCGCGGACTCCACGGGTCCCCCTGGGCCACCCCAGCCGCCCGCGCTGGCGGGCCACCGCATAGAGCAGGAAGGCCCCGGCCGCTGTGACGTTGAGCGATTCCATCCCCTGGGCCATCGGGATGCGTACAGTGCGGTGGGGGAGGCGCTGGGCCTCCGGCCCCGGGCCGGCCGCCGCGC
>JBEPYX010000163.1:0-4884 GCA_041641155.1 Thermoflexus sp. | reverse complement strand
GATTACCGCTGTGGTCTCCTGGGTCGCCCCCATCCGCTGCATGGCGATCTGGAACATCAGTGGTTCCGGCTTGCCGACCACAAGGGGCGAGACCCCCGTCGCCCGCTCCAGGAAGGCCAGCGTCGCCCCGTTGCCCGGATAGAGCCCGTCCTCCCCCGGCCACACCGGATCGGGGTTGGTTCCGATGAAGCGGGCGCCGTTCCAGATGGCCCGGGCCGCCCGGGCCAGCCGCTGGTAAGTCAGCCCCCAATCCAGGCCCACCACCACGAAATCCGCCCGCTCCTCCTCCACCACCTGGAAGCCTGCCGCCGCGATGGCCTCGCGGAGGGCGTTCTCCCCCACCACGAACACCCGGGCGCCGGGCGGGGCGATCCCCTGCAGGTAGAGGGCGGTGGCATCGCAGGACGGCAGCACCTCCTCCGGGCTCACAGCCACCCCGAAGCGAGCGAGCTGCTCCACGTAGTCCATGCGGGAGCGGCTGGCATTGTTCGTGGCCAGGACGAAGCGGATCCCACGGCGGCGCAGGAAGGCGAAGAACTCGACCAGGCCGTCCATGGGCCGCTTCCCGCGCCACAACACTCCATCCATATCGATGATCAAGTGACGGATGGCGCGCAGGTGTTCCATCGACAACGGCTCCCTGGAGGATTGCGGAGGCCCACGCGGGGCGCTTCCCCAGCGATCATCCCACCGCTACGACGTGCTCCGGGCCTCCCGATAGTCCTCAGGCGTATCGATGTCCATCACCCATGTCGGATCGGGGATGGGGACTGCGGCGACGGCCTCGGGGAAGGCCCGGATCAGCGGGCGCCCGCCCTGATCCCCTTGCAACGTCATCAGGGCGGGGAACATCGCGCGGGCGAACAGCGCCGGCGGGCGGGGATCCCCCTCGAAGGTGCCGACCACGATCGACCGGCCGGTGGCCTGATGCGCCTCGATGAGCTGACGGAGCCAGCGGGGGCGCACCCGGGGCTGGTCGACTTGGAGGAGGATGAAGGCGTCGACCGCCTCCGGCAGGGCCTCGAGGCCGGCCTGGATGGACCGGCTCATCCCCTCCGGCCAGCGGGGGTTTTCCACCACGCGGACGGACAGCCCCGACAATGCCCGCCGCACCGCCTCCGCGTGCGCCCCTGCGACCACGATGATGGGATCCAACCCGGCCCGCTGGGCCAGGGCGGCCACGTGGCGTACCATGGGGCGGCCGTGCCAGTCGGCCAGCGCCTTGGGCCCGCCGAACCGCCGGCCTTCCCCCGCTGCGAGCACGATCCCCGCCACCCGAGGGCCTTCCGCGCGCCGCACCGCCACTGGCTCCCCGTTCACGATGGCGACGATGCGCTCGAAGCTCGAGGGAGGGAGCGCGGCCGCCACTGCCTCAACCGCCGCTGGATCCGGGGTCCGCTCCCGGGTGAGCAAGAGGATCCGCCGGGCGCCCGGCGGGATCCCTTTCTGCCCGCCCATCGGGTGGCTGACCAGGGCGGCCAGCCATTCCGGGGTGATCGGGTCCGTCAGGCTTCCCCCGAGCTGGGAGACCGCCAGCGCCGCGCGGTGGGTCACGGCGCCGATGGGCCGGCCCAGGGCTTCGAGGCAGGCCACCACCGCCACGGCGTCGCTCTCCGCCGGCAAGGCGGGCTCGTGGTCCGCCGGCCATTTCAATTGCATCCGACGCGCGCCATCGGCCTCGATCAGCCATGAGGCCTGCGGCACGGCCGGGATGAGGCGGTCGAGCCGCCCGGGGGGCCACCCCTCCAGCTTCCAAGGGTGGGCGGGGTAGGGGCCGTCGGGTGGGTCCGGGAGGGCCTCCGCCCGGCGGGCGACGAGGACCCAGCGGGGAAGCCTCCGGAAGAGCCCCTGGATCATCTCCGGCGTGGGGTCCTCGGCGCGCAGCAGCCCGGTGCCCTCGGGGAGGATCGGCTCCACGATATGGGTGGTGGTTGTCCACACCGCGGGGGACTCCGGCCGGCCGAGCTCCTGGAGCAGCCGCCAGGCCGCCGTGGTTTTGCCCCCAGCCCCCACGAAGGCGATCACCGATCCCGGGGTCAGCCCGAGGGCTTCATGCAGGGCGGCAGGAGCCACCGGGAGCGGCGTTGCCCCGCTCATCCCTCGCCCTCCGCCATGCCGAACCGACGACGGAGGAACATCCAGGCCACCCGATCGATCCGATCCCCGGGCTGCCAACGCTCCTCCAGGTTCTCGATCCCGAACAGTGTCTCCAGGGCGCGGCGGGTGGCTTCGTCGTAGACCCCCGTGATCTCGCCGGAATAGTAGCCGGCGCGTCGGAGCAGGCGCTGGATCTCCCGGGCGAGGGCGGCATCAATGGGAAGAAGATCCTCGGGGCGGGGTTGCCCGAAATAGAGATGATGGAGCTCCACGAGATCCTTCAGCTTCGCCACAGGGTCCGGGTCGTCATCCACCCGAAGGTCCATGTAGCGATCGTTGAAGCCGCCGTAGCCCCCGCCCTCGCGGACCACAAGGATGGCCGCGGATTGGCGGCCCCGCCGGTCGCCGCCGGCGCGATCTCCGGCCAGCAGGGCGGCCACCAAGCGATCGGCCAGCTCCCCCGAGGCGCTCGTGAAGGTCTCCGCCATGGCCTCGAGGGTGCGCTCGTCCACCAGGAGGTTCCCTTGGCAACAGAACCCGTCACCGACCCGGTGGCCGGCCCAGGGCAGGCATTCGGAGCCGGTGAAGGCGGCGGCGCGACCCTGGCGGTCCACCAGGCCGACCTGGCGTTTCTCCCGCTCGGGGTCTTCCGCCAGCAGGGCGGCCAGGGTCTCCTCCGCGGAGCGCCCCTGGGCCATCTGCGCGAGCCCTTCCGGCCCGAACCGGGTGTTGGCGTAGGACTGGGTGGCCACCGCCCCGGCGCCCGCGCGGGCCCAGGGCACCACCGCCCCGGCGGCCAGGAACTTCGAGGCTACCGCCACGCCCCATTCCAGGCGGGCAGGATCGAACGCAACGATGGAGAACGTCGGATACAGGATCACCGGCGCCTCCTTAAGGCAGATCGGCTCGTTCTTTATTCTATGCGATGCGCGCCCCCTGGGGCCGAATGAAACGTTCCCGCCCTCGCGGATGGGGTGGGCGATGGGTTGCCCGGCGGGAAGGAGGCATGCGTTAAAATGTGGGGGAAGAAGGATCTATCTCCGAGCGGAGGCCAGTGGATGTTCTCAGCGTTGATTGAAGCGGCGATGGCGAAGGCCCATTACCGCCTGCTGGAGGATGGCACCTATTACGGGGAGATCGAGACCTACCCCGAGGTCTACGCCACTGGGCGGACCTTGGAGGAGTGCCGCCGGGAGCTGGAGGAAGTCCTGATCGAGTGGCTGCGCGATCGCTTCTCCCGCCCATGAGGTTCCCACCGGCCCGCTGGCGTCTGATCCGGTCGCCCGCCGCCGACGGGGCGACGAACATGGCGATCGACATCGCGATCGCGGAGGCGGTGGCCGAGGAGGAGGCCCCGCCGACGGTGCGGTTCTACCGCTGGGACCCGCCGTGCATCAGCCTGGGGCGCCGCCAGCCGATCGAGGAAGTGGATCTGGAGCGCTGCCGGGCCGATGGGATCGAGGTGGTGCGGCGGCCGACGGGCGGGCGGGCGATCCTGCACGCAGACGAGCTGACCTACAGCGTGGTCTTCCCGGAGGCGGATCCCCGCGCAGCGGGCGGCGTGCTGGAGACCTTCCGCCGGTTCGCCGAGGCCTTCGCCCAGGCCCTGCGCGCCCTGGGCGTCGTGGAGGTCGCCCTCGCGCCCCGCCTGGATCCCGCCGCCCGCGGGGAAGGGTTCGTGTGTTTCGAGGCGCCGACGGATTATGAACTGACCGCCGGCGGGCGGAAGATCATGGGCAGCGCCCAATGGCGCC
This sequence comes from Thermoflexus sp., assembly GCA_041641155.1. Lineage (GTDB taxonomy): Bacteria > Chloroflexota > Anaerolineae > Thermoflexales > Thermoflexaceae > Thermoflexus. Next base: position 1,033 of record JBEPYX010000163.1, on the reverse strand, counting down.
ACCGAGGGGTGGTCCTGCAGCACGGGTCGCTCCCCCTCGACGGCGACCCCGGAGCGATCGCCGCATATTTGAAGAACGGCCCGGATCCGGAGCAACTCCGCCGGCGGGCGATCACCCTGCGCGAGGCGGCAGGCCGCTCCGTGGCCGTTGAGGCGGCGGCGGCGGCGATCCTCGAGGCGTTCCGGGAGGGCCTGGGCATCGAGGTCGAGCCCGGGGATCTGACGCCCGGGGAGCGGCGCCGCGTTGCGGAGTGGCGGGAGCGCTTGAGCGTGCTCCAGCGGGCGATAATAGGGGACGCCCATCAAGGAAGCGGCTCCGCTTTGGGGTTTTGAACGCGAGCGGCTGTGCGGAGATTTCCTCTGAATGGGGGGAGCATCGCAGCATGGTGGTGGGCACCTGCACCGTGGAGCTGCACCTGCCCGGGGCGCTGTCGCTCAAGGACAAGCGCAGCGTCCTGAAATCCCTCATCGTCCATCTGCGCCAGTCCTTCAACGTGGCGGCGGCGGAGATCGACCATCAGGACTTCCCCCAATCCGCCCGCCTGGGCTTGGCGACGATCTCCAACGACGCCGGCCACATCCATGCCACCCTGGAGGGCGCCGTCCGCTGGATCGAGGCCCATCGACCGGACGTGACCGTGGTGGATTGGGAGATCGCAATCCTGTGAGGGGTGGGCCGTTCGAGCCGGACACGCGGGGGACCGAGGCGCCCCGCCGGAGGGCGGGCAAGCCCCCAGGCGGGCCTCGGGAGGGGCGGATCGGAAAGGAGTCGGAGATGGCGCACGCAACAATGGCCGTCCGAGAGCCCGCGGTGGCTGGCGCCTTCTACCCAGCGGATCCGAAGGCGCTGGCGGAGATGGTGGATGGGCTCCTCGCGGACGCCCCGCGCTACGAGCCGGAGCCCGCCGCCCTCATCGTGCCCCACGCCGGCTACATCTACTCCGGGCATGTGGCCGCGTGGGGGTTCAAGCAGCTGGCCGGCCGATCCTACGACGCGATCGTGGTGCTGGGCACCAACCACGTGGAGCCGTTCT
>JBEPYX010000162.1:0-4888 GCA_041641155.1 Thermoflexus sp. | reverse complement strand
GTTCCTGCGCCGGTCCCTGGAGGCGCCAGCAGATCTGCCCCCGTGGAAAGCCAACCGGCAGGCCTTCGTGCTCTTCGCCCTGGCCGAGGCCGGTGCGGGGGACGTCGGCCGGATCGTCGTGCTTTGGGAGGCCCAGAAGGATCATCTGGCCCTATACGCCCGGGCCTTCCTGGCCATGGCCCTCGACCGCCTTCAGGCGGACCATCCGCTGGTCCCCACGCTGTTGAGCAGCGTGCTGGAACAGGCGACTGTGACCGCGACGGGGGCGTTCTGGGAGGAGCGGGGCCTGGATGACTTCAACTGGAACACGGACACGCGGACCTCGGCCATCGCCCTGTTGGCCCTGTTGCGCTTGGACCCAAAGAACCCACTGGCTTTCCAGGCGGTGCGGGGGCTGATGGCGACGCGCCGGGCCGATCGTTGGGGGACCACCCAGGAGACCGCATGGGCCCTCATGGCGCTCACCGAGTGGATGGTACAGAGCGGCGAGTTGAAGGGGAACTACATGTGGACAGCGCGCCTGAACGATCAGGTCCTCGGGTCCGGCGCGGTGGATCCGGCCCACATCCAGGAAACCGTGACGTTGTGGCAGGACATCGCTGCGCTGCATCGGGAGGTTGGCAATGCCCTGGAGCTTTCCCGCAGCACCGGGCCGGGGGTGCTGTATTACACGGTCCATCTGGCCCTGGAGGAACCCGTGGATCGGATCGCCCCCCGCGCGCGCGGCCTGACCCTGAGCCGGCAGTATCTGCGTCTGGACGATCCTTGCCTGAAGGACCGGCGGCAGCCGTGCACCCCGATCACGACCGCCCGGGTGGGGGATGTCCTCACCGTCCGGCTGACATTGGTGGTCCCACGGACCGTGCACCATGTGGTGCTGGAGGATCCGTATCCTGCGGGGGTTGAGGCCATCGATCCCTCTCTGAAGACCTCTCCGACCGTGGGGCGGCCGCCGGAGCTACGTCGGGTGGATCTGTCGGATCCCTTCGGCGGCTACGGCTGGTGGGGTTGGTGGTGGTTCGGGCATGGGGCGCTCTACGACGATCGGGCGGCGCTGTTTGCGGAATACCTTCCACCGGGGACGTATGAATACATGTATCGGGTCCGGGCGGGGTGGGCCGGCCGGTTCCACGTGCGCCCGGCCCGGGCGTATGCCTTCTACTTCCCCGAGATCTACGGTCAGACAGAGGGGACCGTGTTCGAAATCACGCGGTGAGGGACATGGTCGTCCTTCCTCCGTCCGCCCGGCGCAACGGAGGCTCGCTGGACTTCCCGGCGATCATCGATTAGAATTCAGTTGGCGAATGGGTTTGACCTGGCCCGGCGTGTGCCCAGCCGGGCTTTTCGATTCGCCCCACGGTTGGATAACCGTTGGAACCGGGGGCTCCAGGAGAGCCGAGTCCGCCCGCCCGGGCCTCGCCCGACCACCAACCGGAGGACATGATGCGGGGATCGATCGGCGGTGTTCTCCTCCTCGCGGTGATCTTGAGCGCCGGAGGGGGATGGAGATCGGATGGGCCGGCGGATCGGGCACGCTCCCTCGCGGCCTCTTCCGCCTCGGGCGGCACGTTCGCTGTGTTTCTGCCCATGGTCCTTCGAGGCGGGGATCCCGTTTGGGAGCGTCAGGTCAACGCCCCCCGCCTCAGCGAGCCCCTGGGCCGTGATTTCCCCCGCATGGCCATCTTCTGGTTCGGCCGGATCACCCCAACAGCCAACTACACCGACGTCCGCGTCGCCCATACAGAATCGGAGCTGGTCATTCATGTAGCGGTCATCGATCGTCGCCTCTGGTTCACCACTGCCCCCTCCCCCCAAAACCTCACCGTCTGGGATGCAGTGACCTTGCTGCTGCATCTGGAGGGGAACGGGAGAACCACCCCGACCTCGGCCAGCTATCGCTTCGTTGGGGGACTGAGCAATGGAGACACCTCAGGTCGCTATCAAGCCGCCTACCGCGGCACAGGCTCTGGCTGGACACTGGCTTCGGTCCCCTTCACCGCAGTGGCCGGCTGGCGCGGGGAGCGCCTGAACGATGACGGCGATGACTGGGGCTGGGTGGTCACCTTCCGGATCCCCTTCGCCAGCCTGGGCCAGGCTGGCCCCCCACCGGAAGGCACCCTCTGGAGGCTCGGCGTGCAGGTGCACGACCGGGACGACGCCGTGGGCTCTCCCATTCCAGCCACCGGGTGGCCCGAATCCGTGGACCCCAACACCCCCGCCACCTGGGGACGCCTCCGCTTCGGCGTGCCCCGCCATACGCCTCCCCCACTGCGGCCCACCGGCACAGCCATCATTCGCCACCGCCTCGGCGGAACGGTTGTAAAGGACGCCGCGGTGGGTGGTTACACCGTATGCGGCAGCGGACGGGATTTCTGGACCGAGTGGGGGGAGACCACCGAGGCGTTTTATAACCCCAGTCGGAGCGACTTCAACATCCAGAATCAGAGCGATATCGCGGACTGGCCATGTTTCTCGAAATATTATGTGACCTTCCCCCTGGATGCAGTGCCCCGGGGCAAGGTGATCCTATCCGCCACGGTGACCCTTCATCTTTTCGGGAACGCAGGCTCCAATCCGCCGCGCTCGTGGATCCAGGTGCTCACGGTCGGCGAGGATTGGGATGATCAAAACTTGACCTGGAACAATGCCCCGCTGGCCGTGGAGAACATTGGGGGGACGTGGGTGGACCCGGTGGCCAGCTGGCCGGGGTGGCCGGGGATCCCTTATCGCTGGGATGTGACCTACGCCGTGGCCCAGGCTTACGCAGCCGGCCGGCCGCTGCGGCTGGCCTTCTACTCCGCCGACGCCGACTATCACAGTGGCAAATACTTCGTGTCCTCCGACACCGAGGACTGGAACGCCCAGGCGCGCCCCACCCTGGAGGTCCAATGGGCGGATGACCCCGGCTGAGGCGCCCCCCGCCGCTACCTGATGGCGCTTGCATCGAGACCCCTCCCCTCGGATCCGTCCGGGCCATTCGAGGGAAAGAAACCTCACCTCCCCCGCGGAGGCCGTCCGCCACCGGCATGCTTGATGTTCGCCCCCGTCGGCTCGGCGAGCCGCACGTTTTCCTAACCTTTTGTTTATCCCGGCCCAACCCCCCCTCGCTACCCTGAGAGCAGTCGAGAGATCGCCCAAGAGGGTCGGGATTCCATGCTGCTCATCGCCCGCGCGCCAGTGCGGATCAGCTTCGCCGGAGGGGGGACGGACCTTCCGGCCTACTTCACCCGATACGGAGGCCAGGTCCTCAGCGTCACCCTCAACCGCTATGTGTATACCATCGTGTCCCCGGCGCCCCGGGCGGCCCACCTGATCTCGGCCAACTACAGTCTGTTCCATCAGTATGCCCCGGACCAGGACGCGTTGTGGGATGGGAACCTCTCCCTGCCTCGGGCCATCCTGGAGGCATTTGGGAGCCCTGAGGGGATCGACCTCTTCATCGCCGCCCAGGTCCCACCGGGCACCGGCCTGGGCTCCTCCGGCAGCCTGGCCGTCTCCATGATCGCCGCCCTTGCCGCCTGGAGCGGCTGGTCCCTCTCCCGCGCGGAGATCGCCGAGCTGGCCTGCCAGATCGAGATCGAGCGGCTGGGGATGCCGGTGGGCAAGCAGGACCAGTATGCGGCCGCCTTCGGGGGCTTGAATCGGATCCGGTTTGAGGCCAGTGGGGTGACAGTGGAGCGCATCCCTCTCGCGCCAGAGATCCGCCAGTCGCTGGAGCGCCGGCTACGGCTGTTCTACACCGGCCAGGCCCGCCCCTCCGCCACCATCTTGAAAGCCCAGCAGCGGGCGACCGCAGCGGAGGACGCTCAGGTGCTGCGGCGGCTTCATCTGCTGAAGGCCATGGTGGAGGAGATGGAGGAATGCCTCACCGTGGGCGATCTGGATGGCTTCGGCCACCTGCTCCACGAGGCCTGGATGTTGAAACGGGGGCTCGCCTCCCCCATCTCGAATGAGTTCATCGATCGATGTTACGCGGCGGCCCGCGAGGCCGGCGCCCTGGGCGGCAAGATCACCGGGGCGGGCGGCGGGGGCTTTCTCCTGCTCTATTGCCCGGAGGAGTCCATCGAGCGGGTGACGGAGACCATGAAGAAGATGGGGCTGAAGCCCATGGACGTGGCCTTCGACGAGCAGGGCGTTCAAATCTTCCGGGTGGAATGAGGGGATGTGGGCCGAGTGGATCGAGGAGTATTTCGACGGCATCCGTCGCGCGCTGGACGTGCTGCCCCGTGAGGTGCTGCTTCAGATCATCGCCCAGATCGAGTCCGCGACGCGGGAAGGGCGAATGATCTTCCTTTGTGGGAACGGGGGCAGCGCGGCTACGGCCTCCCATTTCGCATGCGATCTGGCCAAAGGCACGCGGCGGCCCGGCGGGCCGATGGTCCGGGCAGTAGCCCTCACGGATAACGTCCCGCTGCTCACCGCCTGGGCCAACGATACGGAGTATCGCCAGGTGTTCGCCGAGCAGCTGCGCCCGCTGGTGCGGCCTGGAGACCTATTGATCGCCATCAGCGGGAGCGGGAACTCCCCTAACGTCCTGGAGGCAGTCCGCGTTGCCCGGGAGGCCGGTGCGTTCACGATCGGCCTCACAGGCTTCCAGGGAGGGAAGCTGCGGGAGCTGGTGGATCTGTGCCTGATCGTCCCCAGCGCCTGCATGGAGCAGATCGAGGACCTTCACCTAATCCTGCACCATACGATCATCACAGTGCTGCGGCGGACGTGGGAGAGCGCTTTCGCCGTGGTCCCGATCCTGCACGGGGAGCCCTTGCCCGATGCGCGCCGTATTCCTGGATCGTGACGGGGTGATCTGCGAGAACCGGCCCGACCACGTGAAGTCGTGGTCGGAGTTCCACTTCCTGCCCGGGGCGCTCCTCGCCATGCGCCGCCTCGC
>JBEPYX010000161.1:0-4907 GCA_041641155.1 Thermoflexus sp. | reverse complement strand
CAATGGGAATGCTGGACTTCAACCCAGCGTGGATCCCGCCGGACGAGGCGGGGTTAACCGAGCGCGAGCAGGAGATCCTCCGCTGGGTGGCCCAAGGGTTGGCCAACAAGGAGATCGCTTACCGCCTGGGGATCAGCCAGAACACCGTCAAGGTCCACCTTCGGAACATCTTCGCCAAGGCCAACCTGCAATCCCGGACCGAGGCCGCGATGTATGCGATCCGATTCGGCCTCATCGTGGTCTCCCCATCCACCGCCTCCGCTGCCCCATCAGAATCGAAGGAGAAGAGAGAAGAGGAGGACGAAGAAGAGGTCGTCCCGGAGGTCCCCGGACCCACCGAAGGGTCGGAAGGCGCGACGGAGCCCTCCGCGGGGAACTCCCTTCCCCTTGGGGGACCCTCCGTCTTCCCGTCTTGGAAGGCGGCCGTGCTGCTCATCGCGATCCTCATCGGGTTGGCATGGGCCCTGAGCCCCGCGCCGGCCCCAGCGGGATCCTCCGACGGGCTCTTCCTCGGGGACCAGCCCGGCCAGGGGACGGAGCGCCGCGAGGCCCTATCCCGCTGGAAGCTGATCAGCCAGATGCCCGTCCCCCGGGCCCGCTTCGCCCTGGCCCGCTGGGGGAACTGGCTGATCGCCATCGGAGGGGAAGCCCCAGAGGGGATCACGGATCGAGTGGATCGCTTCGACTTCCGAAGAGAGGTGTGGGAACGGGGGGCGCCGAAGCCGCATCCAGCGGCGGCGATCAGCGCGGGGACGTTGGGGGATCGGATCTACGTGCCGGGGGGCGTGGGCCCGCAGGGGCAACCGACCGATCGCGTCGAGATCTACGACCCCCAAGCCGATCGCTGGTCCGATGGCCCCTCCCTCCCCCATCCCCTGGCGGCCTACGCCCTGGCGGTGGCGCAGGGGCGCCTCTACCTCTTCGGGGGATGGGATGGCCGCCGGCTGCATGGCGAGGTGTGGCGCCTGGATCCAGCGCAGGGCCGCTGGGAACGCTGCGCCCCTATGCCCACCCCGCGGGCCTTCGCGGCGGCCGCCGCCCTGGGGGACGCCATCTACGTCGTGGGGGGCTATGACGGCCAGCGGGAGCTGTCCACATGCGAACGCTACCGGCCGGACGCGGACCGCTGGGAGCCGTGCCCGCCGCTGAATGTCGGCCGCGGCGGGCTGGCCCTGGTCGCCGCCGAGGGCTACCTCTTTGCGCTCGGCGGCGGGTGGCGAACCCCCCTCGCGTTCAACGAGCGCTACCAGCCTGGGTCCGATCGCTGGCTGCCGCTGGAGACGCCGATCACCGGGACATGGCGGAACCTCTCCGCGGCCGCGGCGGATGGGGCGATCTGGATCCTGGGCAGCTGGAGCGGAGAGCTGCGGGCCGGGGTGTGGCGGTTCACCCCCTTCCCCTTCCGGATCTTCCTCCCCGCCACGCAGCGCTGAGGGCCGTTCCGGGTCTCACCCCAGAGGACGCCTACTTTGCCGAAAGCGGGCTGCGGACAGCGGGTACGGACGTTGGGTGCTTCGAGCGAGGCAAACGGTTTCAGAGAAATGGCGACCTGGCTCCTCATCCCGATCAAGCGCCTGGAGCGGGCGAAATCCCGCCTGGCTCCCGTGCTCTCCCGGCGGGCGCGGATCCGCCTGGCCTGGCACCTGACGCGGCGCACCCTGCGAGTGGTCGCCCGCGTACCGGAGGTCCACCCCCTGGTGATCAGCGCGGACCTCCGGGTGCTGGCCCTGGCCCGAAGCATGGGGATGGACGTCTATTTCGACCTGTGGGAGGACCTGAACCGGGCCCTGACCGCCGCCCGCCGTTATGCCGTCCGCCACGGGGCGGAGGCCATCGGCGTGCTCCCGGCAGACCTCCCCGGGTTGACGCCCGAGGCGATCCGGGCGCTGCTGCAGGCCGCCTTCCCCGACCGCGGCCTGGTCCTGGCGCCCGACCGGCGCGAGGAAGGCACCAACGCGCTTCTGATCCGTCCGCCGGAGGCCATCCCCTTCCGCTTCGGCCCCCGGAGCCTCGAGGCCTTTCGCGCCCACGCGGACGCCTTCCACCTGCCGGTCCGCCTGTTCTACCACGACGCCCTCGCTTTTGATCTGGACAGCGAGACGGACTGGGCGATGTGGCGCGCGCGGATGCGGCAGGGCTAAGGAGGACGATCCCCTTCCGCGATTGTTCCTGGATCGTTCCCGAATACAATGAACCTGTTGAAGTCTTAAAGTCTTAAAGCCCTTCGCGCGCTCGGTTTCATCGGTGGAAGCCCAAGGCGGGGCAGGCCGCGTGAGGCGGTCTGTGCAGCCTTCGCCTCGATGGGAGAGCTCAATCCAGGAGCGGGCCCGATGAAGCTGATCCTCGCCATCATCCAGGATGAGGACGCCCCGGCCACTCTCCAGGCGCTGGTCGAGCGCGGCTACCGGGCGACCCGGATCGCCTCCACCGGCGGGTTCCTGCGCCAGGGCAACACCACCCTCCTCATCGGCGTGGAGGACCGCCAGGTCCCGGAAGTGGTGGAGATCCTCCGCCGCTGCTGCCGCACCCGGACCAGTTACCTGCCGGTTGCGGTGGAGGCCACGGGGCTCCTGCAGGCCCATATGATCGAGGTCGAGATCGGCGGGGCGACGATCTTCGTCCTGGATGTCGAGCGTTTCGAAACCCTCTGAGGATGGCCGGAAGCCATGAAGCTGATCCTCGCTGTGTTGCCGGAGAAGGCGGCTACGCTCGCTTCCGACCGGCTGGTGGCTCTGGGCTATCGGGTGACCCATGTGGCGTCCACCGGCGGCTTCATGCGCCGCGGCAACACCACCCTGCTCATCGGCGTGGAGGACGAACAGGTGGAGACCGCCCTTCGCCTCCTCCGGGAAGCCCGCCAGCAGGTCCGCGGCGACCCGGGGGGGATCGCGATCGTGTTGAAGGTGGCCAGCTTTGAGCGCTTTTAGAATGGCCCGCGACAGCGTGGAGGGGCGCGCGGACGGCCGGGGCGCGAACGTGTACCTCACAGGACGCCGTTCCATCCTACCCGGAGCGAATCTCAATGGGGCCCGATTGGCAGCCGTTGGCTCAGGTGAAGGCGGCGCATCTTCCTCACCTGCTGACCCGCCGCAACGTCGTCGGGGTGGGGATCGGCTATAAGGTGAAAGAGGGGCGAACCCTGGATGTCCTCAGCGTCGTGGTCTCCGTAGAGCGGAAAGTTCCCCTTGCCCAGCTGGCCCCCACGGATCGGATCCCGCCGATGTTGGATGGGGTCCCCACGGATGTGGTCGAGACAGGTCGGTTCCGCGCCTTCCAGGATCCCACCCGCCGTTACCGTCCCGCCCCCCCGGGCGTCTCCATCGGCCATCCCCTCGTCACCGCGGGGACCTTCGGCTGCGTGGTCCGCCGCGGGACGGATCTATTCATCCTGAGCAACAACCACGTCCTCGCCGCCACCAACCGCGGGCGCCCGGGCGACCGGATCCGCCAGCCCGGCCCGGTGGACGGCGGGACGGTGGCCGATGAGATCGCGGAGCTGGTGGAATTCATCCCCATCCGGTTCGGGGATGAGCCCGCCACATGCCCGTGGGTGGAGCTCCTCATTCGCTGGCTGAACGAGCTGCTGCGCCGCATCGGCTCCTCCCACCGCCTCCAGGCGGTCCGGAGGCAGACGGCCTTCAACGAAGTGGATGCGGCCATCGCCCGCCCCTTCCACCCCAACGACATCACCCCCGCCATCCTCCAGATCGGCATCCCCAAAGGGATCGCCGCCCCCACCCTCGGGATGGAGGTCCAGAAATTCGGGCGGACCACCGGGTATACCCGCGGGCGGATCCTGCAGGTGGACGTCACCGCCAACGTGGATTATGACGGGCGGGTCGCCACCTTCCACGGGCAAGTGATGGCCGGGGCCATGAGCGCCCCCGGCGACTCGGGTTCGGCGATCCTGGATCTGAACGGCCGCCTGGTCGGCCTGCTCTTCGCCGGCTCCGAGACCAGCACCCTGATCCACCCGATCGATCGGGTGCTCCAGGCGCTGCGGGTGGAAGCCGTGGTGGAGGAGTGACGATGGAAGGGCTCCGCTGGCTATGGCCCATTGGGATGATGGGGCTGTTGTGGGCGGGGATGTCGGAGGCGGAGGCCCGCCGGGCGCTCACCCGCGGGCTGGCGGCGGGGGTCACCGCGTTGACCGCGTGGGGGATGGTCGGCTTCGGGTTCGCCTTCGGTGGGATCGGGCTGTGGGTGGACGAGCCGGCGTTCCAGACCCTGCGGCGGGTCTACACGCTGGGGGCCGACCCCCAACCCCTCTGGAGCCTCGTCGGGCTCAGCGGCTTCCTCTTCCATCCCCTCGACCGCGCGCCAGCGGTCGCCGCACTGGCGCTGCACCACACGCCCGCGGTGCTGGCCGCCGCGGTCCTGCTGGGGATGGGCCTGGAGGGGTTCCCGCCGGCCGTCGCCGCCCTCGCGGGGGCGTGGCTGGGGGCGGTGGTCGGGCCGTTGGGGGGACACTGGGTGTGGGGGAACGGCTGGCTGAGCCGCCTGGGGCTCACCTTGAACCTGGGGCACGGGGTGGTGGATCCTGCCGGATCGGGCGTGCTCTTCGCCCTGACCGGCGGCGCCCTCCTCGGGATCCTGCTCCCATGGGGCCGGCGGGAACCCAGCCCCGAGCGGGAGTTGCCGCCGGTCCACCTCCCCCTTCTAGGGGCATGGGGGAGCCTGCTCTGGGGGATCGGGTGGGCCGCCTGGCTGGCGACCGACCCCCTCGCCGGATCCCGGCCGCCCGTGGATTCCGTGCAGCTGGCCTACCATGCGTGGCTGGCGGTCCTCGGGGCAGCCCTGGGGGCAGGGCTGTATACCGGACTGGTGGCGGGGGCGGTGGATCCGCTGATGATCATGCGGGCGATGGGGGTGGGATGGATCGCGGGGATGAGCGCTGCGCCCTTCAC
>JBEPYX010000160.1:0-4917 GCA_041641155.1 Thermoflexus sp. | reverse complement strand
GGACCAAACGGTGGCGGGGATCGCCCGCACCATCGGCTACGTGTTTCAGAGCCCGAGCCATATGCTCTTCGCCCCCACGGTGTGGGAGGAGGTGGCCTTCGGGCCGCGCAATCTGGGGCGTCCCCCCGATCGTGTGGAGGCCGATGTCCGCTGGGCGCTGGAGCTGGTGGGGTTGCTGGATCAGGCCCGCTCCTCACCGTGGGCGCTCAGCTTCGGCCAGCAGAAACGGGTGACCATCGCCTCGGTCCTCAGCATGCGCAGCCGGATCCTGGTGATGGACGAACCGACGGCGGGCCAGGATTACCGGGCCTATATGCGGCTGATGGATGCGATCGCCACCATCGCCTTCGGCCCGTCCCATGCGGTGGACGCGCTCGTCTTCATCACCCACGACTTGGACCTGGCTCTTTCCTTCGCCAATCGGATCTGGGTGGTCGCCGATGGGCGGTTGATCGCCGATGGCCCGCCGGAGGTTGTGCTCTCCGATCCAGAGGTGATGCGCCAGGGGCGGCTGGTCCCTACCTCGTTGCTGGAGGCCAACCGACAGCATCGGGGCCGGACAGGTCGTTTCCTGCGCGCGGAACGGCTGGTGGAATCCTTAATGATCTCTTGAATCCGGAGGGAGCCATGGCACGGAAAGCGCTGACCGGGCTGATCTTGATGATCGTCGTCGTGCTTCTCATGGGGCTGGCCAGCCTGATGACGGGGCCCTCAGGGGCGCGGCTCCAGGGCTTCGGCTGGCTGCTCTGGGTGGCGATCGGGGCGGTCCTGGTCTACATCGTTTACTTCGCCACCGCGGACCATCCCGCCTGGCAGATCGGCACCCGCGAGGTGGTTTACATGGCCATCGGCGCCGCCCTGTACGGCGTGTTCTCTTATCTGTTTAACGGCACGGTCTTCGTGGTCCCCTCGGTGAGCCAGGTGGCCTTGCGTCCCGCCATCGTCTTCCCCGTTTTCTTCGGCTACGTTTTCGGGCCGGCGGTGGGCTTCTTCACCGGAGCAGTGGGCAACATCCTGGGGGATTTCCTCACCGGGTGGGGGGTGTTCCCCGCGTGGGACGTTGGGAACGGCCTGGTGGGTTTGGTGGCCGGGCTCCCCGTGGTCCTGGGTCGGGAGCGGGCGCTGAACCTCCTCACCGGGGTCGTGGCCGTTGTGGGGGCTGGGCTGAGCCTGTGGGCCCTGACCACAGAGGTCCAGAGCCCCTTCTTCGGCGGGCCGCTCAGCCCGCTGATGCGCTGGGTGCCGTTGATCGGGGCGGCCTTGGTGGTGGCCCTTCGGTTCGCCCTGGGCTCGAACATCGCCCTGGCCTCGGTCATCGTCTGGGGGGCGGTCGCCAACATCGTGGGCATCGGGTTCGCGGCGATCGCGGATATCTGGATCAACGGCTACCCGCCGGCCGTGGCGCTGCTGGGGGAGTTCGTGCCCGCGGCGGGACCGAACATCCTCCACGCTGCGATCCTCACCCCGCTGTTGGTGGGCGCCTATAACGCCCTCCAGCAACAGCTGGGGCGGGGCGCCGGGGTCGCGTGAGCGGATCCGCCGCGGCAGGGGAGGGAGGAACCCGTGCTGGTGGCCTGGCCTTACCGGCAGCGAGGGAGCTTCCTCGAGGCCTTCGACCCGCGGGCCCGTCTGCTCTTCGCCCTCTCCCTGATGCTCTCCACCCTCTTCTTCTGGGACGTGCGCGTCCTGGCGGGCCTGTGGGCGCTGGCCCTGTTCTATTTCCGGCTGAACCGCCTGACCTGGCGGGAGACCCGTCGGGCATGGCTGTTCACCGGCTTCGTGGCCGTCGTGTTCGTGACGCTGACGTTCCTCACCGGCCGGGGGGGCTTCGAGGTGTATCAGACGGAACGGCTGCTGGCCCGTCTCTCCCTCCCCGTCGCGGTGTTCGGGTGGACCCCGACGGTGCCCATCACGGTGGAGCGGACGTTCTTCGCGCTAAGCCAGCTGTGCCGCATGGGCACCGTGATCACCATGGCCATCACGATCCCTTACACGCTGGACCCGGCTCAATATGGAGTGATCTTCCGAGGCCTGGGGTTGCCGGACAAGATCGCCTACGCGATGGATCTGGCCTTCCGCTTCATCCCCACCCTGGGCCGGGATGCGATGCAGACGATGGACGCCCAGCGGGCCCGGGGCTATGAGCTGGAGAACCTGCGCGGCGGCCCCCTGGCCCAGATCCGGCGCCTGGCCCCTCTCGTGGTGCCGGTGACCCTCCACGCTTTGATGGCGGCGGAGGATATCATCGACGCAATGGACCTGCGCGCCTTCGGGGTGGGGCGGCGGACGTGGATCACGGAGTTGCGCTTCCGGGGCCGGGATTTCATCTTGCTGGGGCTCAGTGGATCCCTCTTCTTTGGATCCATGGCCGCGGCGGCCCTGGGCTTCGGCCGCTTCTGGGTGCCGTGAGGGCCGTGGGGTTGAGGCGGCGGCGTCTTTCTGATCCTTTGGGTCAGCGCATGGTCTCCCTTAGCCACCAGAGGACGAGGCGCGGGGTGACGTGGACTTCGACCCAGGCCGCGAGGAGGAGCAGCGGTATCGCAAGCAGGAGCAGTTTAAGCCAGTCTGCCCAGGCCAGGATCCAGCGGTCCCTCAGGCTCCGCGGCCCCGGAGGGGTCAGGAGGGTGAGGCCGAGCCGTAACGCCCCCGCCAGGACCAGCCCAACGGCGGGCAGCTCCAGGATCCCGTGGGGGAGGATCCCCAGGATACCGGCGATCCCCAGCCGGGGGTCGCTGGCGAAAAGGGCGCGCAAGAGCACCCCGATCATCCCCATCCAACCCACCGGATAGAAGGCCGTCCACAGCCCCAGCGTGGTCACACTGAGGAACGTGTTCATGGCCAGCATCAGCAGGTTGTGGAGGAAGATCCCCCACGGGCTCAGGAGAAATCTGGCGATCCCCTCCCTGCCCTGTCCCGGTGAGAGGCCGATCGAGGGAAACTGGCGGAGGATCGTGTCTACCGGGAGGTCCAGCGGAGGCAGCCACAGCCACGCGATCCCCAATCCCATCACCCCGAGGGCTGCCAGAGTCGCCAATGCCCCGGCCGACCGCCGGATCGGCTGCTCAATGAGGCCCCAGCCCCGGTGGGCTGGCTGGGCCGGATCCCCTTCCCGAAACGCCTGCCAGAATCTCCGCAGGATCCTGCCTGGATCCAGGGTATCGAACTCCGCGCTGAGGAGTTGCTCGCGGTTGAACAGCGCAATCCCCATCCGGATCAGCAGAATTGTGTAGATCAACGGGATGCACAGGACGAGGATCAACATTTGATAGATGCCCAAGAATAACAGGAACCATTCGAAGGTCAGCAGCATGGAGAAGGGAAGGCTGATGAGGTGGGATAGCAAGCTGGCCCCGCGGACGCTGTTGGACTGGGTTGAGGTCACGATCGATGTGGAAACCATCGTGATGGCGTTCAGGATCAGGATTGCGTAGAGGAAGAAGATGAGTGCCGCAGAGACCGTCCATACGCCGCGCATCATCAGGATGAGCAGGTAGAGGGTCACTGCCAGGAGCGAGATGACCATGGAGACAGTCAGGGCAGCTAATCCTTTCCCCAGGTAGAGCTGCAGGTCGCTCAGCGGGGCAGCGAGCAGCGGCTCCAGGGTCCGCCGCTCCTTTTCCCCCGCAAAGGTATCCAGCGCAATGATCCGGGAGGCGCTCACGGGGAGGAGGCCGATCATTAAGGCTAAGAGGGGGAGCAGGCGTGCGCTGATCAGCGGGATGCCGAGCCGGGCAATGCGGCCGGCGGTGGCTCCCGCGGAGTTTAGTATGGCGGAGCTTAGTATTATGAAATATAAGGCGAGCAGGGAAGAGATGACCAACAGCAGTGCCAGGGGGGTCATCAAGCGCCAATCCCGCAGGATGTCAAGCACATCCCGTCGGAATATCGCCCATGTCCCCCGGACCCATCGCCGGAGATCCTCCGCGGCTGCTTTCCGGTGTGGAATCCCCGTGCCGGGCTCCAGACGGTGAAGAGACGTTGGGTTCGTTCGGGAACTGGCCGCGATCCGGCCGCTTTCCTCGCCGGGAGAGGGCTGGTCGGGGATCGCCCCGTTCAGGATCTGCTGGTAGACGGCCTCGAGGGGGCGGTGGACTTCGGAGAGGGAGAGGACAGGGATCCCCCGCGCGACTACCGCGGCGAGAAGGCGGGGGTTCTCCCGCTCCGGATCCTGCGCCCGATAGCGGATCCAGTCCGGCCCGCGGGCCACGATCGGCAGATGGGGTGAGAGTGCGTCCCACGCTGCCTCCACCGGCCCCGCCAGGCGGAGTTCATACACGGGTGGCCCCAGGACGCGTTCCCGCAGCGCCGACGGGCTCCCCTCTATCTGAATCCGGCCTCGGTGGAGGATGGCGATCCGATGGGCCAAGGATTCGGCCTCATAGAGGTTATGCGTGCACAGCAAGACGGCGTGGCCGTTCTCCGCGAACGAGCGGATCATCTCCCGGGCCACCTGAGCGCTTTCTGGATCCATCGCCGAGGTGGGCTCGTCCAACAGGAGCACGGGGGGCTCATGGAGGAAAGCGCGCAGGAGCGCTAGCTTCTGCCGCATCCCTTTGGAATACGTAGCGATGCGCCGGCCCAGCGCTTCCCGAAGCCCCAGCCGGTCCAGCCAGGGGTTTATGCGCTGCCAGAGGAGCGGATGGGGCACCTCGTAGAGGTCAGCGAAGAACGCCAGATATTCCTCGCCGGTCATCCGCAGGTAGAGGCCGGGCAGCTCGGTCAGCAGCCCGACGCGCCGGCGGACCTCCTGGGGATGGCGGATGACGTCGTAGCCGGCCACGATGGCCCGCCCCGCGGTGGGCCGGAGCAGGGCGGCCAACATCCGGACTGTGGTGGTCTTCCCGGCCCCGTTCGGGCCCAACAGGGCGACGATCTCGCCGGGACGGACCTCGAGGTGGACGTCCTCAACAGCCACAA
>JBEPYX010000159.1:0-4995 GCA_041641155.1 Thermoflexus sp. | reverse complement strand
CCAACACCCCAATGGGATCGGGCGCCCCTGCCGTGGCCTCACGCGGTCCGGGCCCGGATGGGCTCCTCCGCCCGCTCGAAGACCAGCCGGCCGTCCCGCAGGTCCACCCGGATGGGATCGCCCTCCCGGAAGGTGCCCTTGAGGATCTCCATCGCCAGCGGGTCGGCCAGCTCGCGCTGGATGGCCCGCTTCAGCGGCCGGGCGCCGTAAACCGGGTCGTAGCCCACCGTGGCCAGATACTGCTTGGCCTCCTCGGTGACCTCCAGGGTCATGCGCCGCTCGGCGAGCATCGCCCGCAGCCGGCGCAGCTGGATGTCCACGATCTGCCGCAGGTGCTCCATCGTGAGCGGGTGGAAGATCACGATCTCGTCGATCCGGTTCAGGAACTCAGGCCGGAAGTGCTGGTCCAGGGCGCTGAGCACCAGCTGGCGCATCCTGCGCTCGTCCCCACCCGCCATCTCCTTGATCCACTGGCTCCCGATGTTGCTGGTCATAATGATGATTGTGTTCTTGAAATCCACGGTGCGGCCCTTGCCGTCGGTCAGCCGACCCTCGTCGAAGACCTGGAGCAGGACGTTGAAGACCTCGGGGTGGGCTTTCTCGATCTCATCGAACAGCACCACCGTGTAGGGCCGGCGCCGCACAGCTTCGGTCAGCTGGCCGCCCTCCTCGTAGCCCACGTAACCGGGCGGGGCGCCGATCAACCGGCTGACGGTGTGCTTCTCCTGGTATTCGCTCATGTCGATGCGGACCATCGCCCGCTCGTCGTCGAAGAGGGCCTCGGCGAGGGCCTTCGCCAGCTCGGTCTTGCCCACCCCCGTCGGCCCCAGGAAGAGGAAGACCCCGATGGGCCGGTTGGGATCCTTCAGGCCGGCCCGGGCCCGCCGCACGGCGTTGGCCACCGCCCGCACGGCCTCCTCCTGGCCCACCACCCGCTCGTGGAGCCGCTCCTCCAGGTGCAGCAGCTTCTCCATCTCGCCTTCCATAAGGCGGACCACCGGGATGCCGGTCCAGGCGGCCACCACGCGGGCGATGTCCTCGGCGTCCACTTCTTCCTTCAGCAAACGCTTGCCGCGGCTGAGGGCGTTCAGTTCCTCCTCGGCCGCCCGGAGCTGCCGCTCCAAGTCCGGCAGCACGCCGTAGCGCAGGCGCGCCGCCTCCTCATAATCCAGCCGGCGCTCGGCCATCTCGATCTGGTGCTGGGTCTGCTGGAGCTGCTCCTTGATCTGCCGGACCCTCTGGATGATCGCCTTCTCCCGCTCCCACTGGATGCGCAGGGCATCCGCCTGCTCCCGCAGCTCGGCGATCTCCCGCTCGATAGCCGCCAGGCGCTCCCGGCTGGCCTCATCCCGTTCCTTCCTCAGGGCCTCCCGCTCGATCTCCAGCTGCAGGATGCGGCGGTCCAGCTCGTCCAGCTCCGTCGGCTTGGAATCCATCTCCATGCGCAGCCGGGCCGCCGCCTCATCGATCAGGTCGATGGCCTTGTCCGGGAGGCGACGGTCGGAGATGTAGCGATGGCTCAAGGTGGCGGCGGCGATCACCGCGGCGTCGGTGATGCGCACCCCGTGGTGGACCTCATAGCGCTCCTTGAGCCCGCGCAGGATGCTGATGGTCTCCTCCACCGAGGGCTCATCCACGTAGACCGGCTGGAAGCGGCGCTCCAGGGCGGGGTCCTTCTCAATATACAGCCGATATTCGTCCAGGGTGGTGGCGCCGATGCAGTGCAGCTCCCCGCGGGCCAACATCGGCTTGAGGATGTTGGCCGCGTCCATCGGCGCCCCCTCCGCCCGCCCGGCGCCGACCACGGTGTGGATCTCGTCGATGAAGAGGATGATCTCCCCCTGGGCATCGGCGACTTCCTTCAGGACGGCCTTCAGGCGCTCCTCGAACTCGCCCCGATACTTGGCCCCGGCCACCAGGGCGCCCATGTCCAGCTGGACGATCCGCTTGTTCTTCAGGCCCTCGGGGACGTCGCCGCGGACGATGCGCTGGGCCAGCCCCTCGACGATGGCCGTCTTGCCCACGCCGGCGTCGCCCACCAGCACCGGGTTGTTCTTGGTCCGGCGGGAGAGGATCTGGATGACGCGCCGGATCTCCTCATCGCGCCCGATGACCGGATCGAGCTTCCCCTGTCGGGCCAACGCCGTCAGGTCCCGCCCGTATTTCTCCAGGGCCTGGTAGGTGGCCTCCGGGGTTGGGGAGGTCACCCGGTGGGAGCCACGGACGGCGGCGAGGGCCCGCATGATCGCGTCGCGGGTCAGGCCCCGCCGTCGCAGGACCGTGCCCGCGGTGCCGTCGGCCCGGTCGGCCATGGCGAGGAGCAGGTGCTCCGTGCTCACGTAGTCGTCCCGCAGGGCCTGGGCTTCCCGCTCCGCCTGGCGGAGGGTTTCCGCGGTGGAACGGGAGAGGCCTACCTCGCCGGCGCCGTAGACCTTGGGGCGCCCGCTCAGGTAGCGCTCCAGCTCCTCGATCATCTCCTGGGGATCGGCCCCGGCCTTGCGCACCACCTGCGGCACCACGCCGTCGATCTGCCGCAGCAGCGACAGCAGCAGGTGCTCGTTCTCGATGGCCGGATGCCGGTATTCCTCCGCCAGCCGCTGAGCCTCCAGCAGCGCTTCCTGTGCCTTCTCCGTATACCGGTTCAGGTTCATCGCCTCCCTCCCGTCCGTCCGAGCGCGAAAGCCTGGTCACGGCCTCCCGCCCTCGAGGATTCCCCGACGAGGGCGCGGAGCCACCTACCTCGCCATTAAAAATAATAAGGATCAGAATCGGATTAGCGGGTGATTAACGATTCATTAGAGCGCTCTATCGAAGCCGGTCCAGCGCGGGTTAGGGCCTTCGGTGCCCCGTACCTCGTGGGTGGCCGGCCCGCATGGACGTGATACAATCGTAAGCCGGATCGCGGATCTATCGCTCGGGGGTGGCCCCATGGAGATCACCTTGACGGTCAACGGCGAGCGGCGCTCGTTCCCCATCGCCCCATCCACGCGCCTCCTGGACTTGCTGCGTCGGGCGGGCTATTACGGGGTGAAGCACGGCTGCGATGACGGCTCCTGTGGGATGTGCACGGTCCTCCTGGACGGGGTCCCTATCCTCTCATGTGTGACGCTGGCGGCGAAGGTGGACGGCCGATCCATTCTCACCGTGGAGGGGATCGGGCGGGCGCCGGAGCTGGGCTGGCGGCGGACGGAGGGCCTGCACCCGATCCAGGAGGCCTTCGTGGAGACCGGCGCCATTCAATGTGGCTTCTGCACCCCGGCTTTCGTGCTGGCCGCGAAAGCCCTCCTGGACCGCAACCCGCGCCCGACGGAAGAGGAGGTCCGCGAGGCCTTCAGCGGGATCCTCTGCCGCTGCACCGGCTACCTGAAGCCCGTTCAGGCGGTGCTGCGGGCGGCGGCGCGGATGCGGGGGGAGCCGGTCCCCTCGGTGGAGGAGGAGGCCAGGCGGATGATCATCCCGCCTGAGACGCCGCTCGCCCTCGGGGAGGCATTCCCCCAGCCGGAGATCGCCCCTCCGGAGCCCACGGGGGGCGCCGGGCTCCGGACGCGGACGATTGTGTTGCCGACGATCGTGTTGCCTCAGCCGGTCCCTGAAACCCGGGTGGTGGGGAAGCCGGAGAAGAAGGTGGATGCCCTCCGCCTCGTCCAGGGGAAGCCCGCCTTCGCCGACGACTTCGAGCTCCGCGGCATGCTCTATGCCAAGGTGCTCAAAAGCCCCGTCCCCCACGCCCGCATCAAGCGGATCGATGTGAGCCGGGCGCGGGCGCTGCCCGGGGTGGCGGCCGTGCTCACCTATCAGGACATCCCCCGCGTGGTCTACTCCACGGCCGGGCAATCCGATCCGATCCCCGGCCCCCTGGACACCTTCTCGCTGGATTCAAAGGTCCGTTTCGTCGGGGATCGGGTGGCCTTCGTGGCGGCGGAGACCCCCGAGATCGCCGAGCGGGCCTTGGAGCTCATCGAGGTGGAATACGAGGAGCTGCCGGCCGTCCTGGATCCGCGGGAGGCGATGAAGCCGGGGGCGCCGATCATCCACGATGAGCCGGAGTATGTACCCTTCGACGGCTCGGATCCTTCCCGGAACTTGGCCGCCCAGATCCACATCGAGATCGGCGAGGTGGACAAGGGCTTCGCGGAGGCGGATTACATCTTCGAAGGCGAGTATGTGGTCCCCAAGGTCCAGCAGAGCAGCCTGGAGACCCATGTCGTGATCACCTACTGGGATGAGGACGACCGTCTGGTGATCCGTACCTCCACCCAGGTCCCCTTCCATGTGCGGCGGATCTTGGCGCCGGTGCTGGGCCTTCCCCCCAAGCGGATCCGGGTGATCAAGCCGCGCATCGGGGGCGGCTTCGGCGGCAAACAGGAGGTCATGATTGAGGACATCGCTGCCCACCTCACCATCGCCACGGGCCGGCCGGTGCGGCTGGAGTGGACCCGGGAGGAGGAGTTCACCGCAGCCCGCTCCCGCCATCCCATGCGCATCCGGATGCGCACCGGCGTGAAGCGGGATGGGACCATCGTGGCGAACGAGATGGTGATCCTCTCCGACACGGGAGCCTACGGCTGTCACGCCCTGACGGTGGCCGGCAACACGGGCCACAAGGCGATGGCCCTGTATCCGGCGTGGGATGAGAAAGGGGAGCCGCGGATCCGCTTCCACGCCGATGTGGTCTACACCAACACGCCTCCTGCGGGCGCCTTCCGCGGCTACGGCGTCCCCCAGGGGTTCTTCGCCGTCGAGGTCCACATGGAGCGGATCGCGCGGGCCCTGGGGCTGGACCCCCTGGAGTTCCGGCTGAAGAACGCCTTGAAGGCGGGGCAGGAGCATCCGTTCAGCCGGGCCTGGAGCGAGGGCCGGGAGCCGCACCCGGAGATCGTGCACACCTGTGGGCTGCCGGAGTGTGTGCGCTACGGCGCGGCCTATGTCGGCTGGCACGAGAAGTTCGGCAACCCGGAGTGGCACCGGGTGCCGGGCCAGCCGCATCTGCGCCGG
>JBEPYX010000158.1:0-5006 GCA_041641155.1 Thermoflexus sp. | reverse complement strand
CGGGCCCCCCGTCCTCAGATGACGTTATACTCCGCGGTTGACCCCGCCCGGGCGAACCGCTCCCATCGGAGGGGGGTGATGTCCAGGGTGTGGGCCTCCCCGTCCAGGATCTCCTCCGCCATCAGCAGGCCGGCGATGGGGCCGTGCATCACCCCATGGCCGCTGAAGCCGGCCACCACGTAGAAGCCCTCCACGACGGGGACCCGCCCCAGGATGGGGTGGGCGTCAGGGGTGACCTCATACAGGCCCGCCACGCGGGCGCGCACCCCCGCGCGCTCCAGGAGAGGCATGCGGGCGATGGCGGCCTCCAGATGGACCAGCTCCCACTCGGGATCAGGCTGCTCGTGGAAGCCCGGCGGCTCCGCACGGTTCGACATCCCGGTGAGGATCCCTTCACCCTCGCGGTGGAAGTACAGGCTCCGGGCGAAGTCGATCACCATCGGGAAGTCCGGCGGGATCTCGGGGAGGGGGGTGGTGATGAGGTATTGCCGGCGGTAGGGGCGGATGGGGAGATCCACGCCGACCATCTGGCCGATGGTGGCGGCCCAGGCCCCGGCGGCGTTCACCAGGATGGGCGTTGCGATCCCGCCGAGGGGGGTGATCACCGCCTCGATGCGCCCGCCCCGGATCCGGACGCCGGTCACGGGGGTGTCGGTGAGCAGGATGGCCCCGCGGCGGCGGGCGCCGGCGGCGTAGCCGTGGACCAGGTCCATGGGGCTGAGGAGGCCATCGCGCGGGCAGAATGTCCCGGCGATCACATCGTCGAGGCGCATCATGGGGAGGCGGCGGCGGATCTCGTCCCCATCGAGCCACTCCGTGGGGACGCCCAGCCGGCGCTGCAGGTCCACCTGGGCGCGAAAGGCGGCCACATCTTCCTCACGGGTGAGGAGGAAGAGATAGCCGCAGAAGCGCATCGTGAGGGGCGCGCCGGGGTCCTCGGGGAAGCGTTCCATCATGGCGACGCTGATGAGCGAGAGGCGGATGTTGATCTCGGTGGCGAACTGGTGGCGGAAGCCGCCGGCAGCCTTGCTGGTGGAGCCGCAGCCGAAGAAGGGACCTTTCTCGAGCACAACCACGCGCAGGCCGGGGCGCTTTTGAAGCAGATGATAGGCCGTGCTGAGGCCCATCACCCCGCCCCCGGCGATCACCACATCGGCGGTCGCAGGAAGCGTCATCGGCGGACCTCCTGGATCGGATGGCGGAGCGGGATGGGGGGACACTCATTTCCCCCAAAGGATAGCGCAGCCGCAGGGAACTGGAAATCTACGCCCTTCCACTCTGGCCGCTCCCCTGGCGTCGGATCCGGGAGGGCAGGAAGCATAAAATAGAAACCACATATCCCGTGCATCCGACAGGAGGCTTACGATGCGGAGAGGCGGTATGCGCGTTCTGTATCTCGTCTTCCTGGCCCTGGGGCTCGGCTGCTGGCCCTCGTTCGCGCCTTCTAGGCCCAACAGCGGCCCCCAGACGCCTTCTGATCTCCTTGCCTCCCCACGTCCGACGATCGCCCTGCCCACCCCAACCGGAACGGCCCCCTCGACCCCCACCCCCACGGCGACGCCTTCGCCCACACCGACCCGGGCCGCATCTTCCCCGACGCCCACCCGCCCCCGGCCGACCCGAACGCCTGGGCCGACCCCGACGCCCCGGCCCACGCGCACGCCGCAGCCCACCGCCACCCCGGCCTCAAACCCATCCACGGCCCTCCATCCCCCGGCGCCCCGGTGGGTCCTGGCCAACTATTTCCCGTGGTATGATCCCCACACCTGGTCCACCGGTTGCACCTCGGACGCCGACCTACCTCGGGATGGCGTCTACAACTCCGATGACCCGGGGGTGATCGCCCGCCACATCGCCCAGGCCCGATCGGCTGGGATCGACGGATTCGCCGTGCATTGGTTCGCCCCCGGGAACCGCACCGACGCCAACTTGGAGAAGGTGCTGAACCTCTCCCCAGAGGGCTTCCAGTCCACGGCGACTTTCCTCTACCACATTCTCCCCGGCGTGAACCAATCGGGCGTGGTGCACGCTTTGCACCATCTCATCGCCAAGCATGCCAGCCATCCCCGCTTCCTGCGCGTCGCCGGGCGGCCGGTGATCCTGTTCAGCGATCTGTATCGGGTCCCCGACCCGGCCGGCAACCGCCCGGCCTCCGATAACGACGTGGCCACCGCCGTGGCCCGCTGGCGCGAGATCCGGGAGGCGGTGGACCCCCACCACACCACTTGGTGGATCGCGGAGGGGCTGAAGCCCGATTACCTGGCCGTCTTCGATGGCCTCTATGTGTATAAGATCGACCACGCCTGCTGCCCCAACGCTTACCGCGGAGCCCCCCGCTGGGCGGGATGGGTCCGCGATTGGGAACGGCGGACCGGCCAGCCCAAGCTCTGGATCGGGACGGTGATGCCCGGATGGGACGACCGGAACTCCGCCCAGCCCCAGTGCGCCGACCTGCGGGTGAGCAGCGCGCCCTTCGCCCGGGATCGGGAGAACGGGGCTTACTACGCCCGAACATGGGAGGCGGTGTTGCCAACCCAGCCCGATCTCATCCTCATCCACTCCTTCAACGAATGGGTGGAAGGCTCCTACATCGAGCCCAGCATCCGCTATGGGGACCTTTACCTGCAGTTGACCGCGCAGTGGGTCGCGCGCTATAAAGGGCGATAGCCGGCTCGCTCCCAACCCCAGCCGGAGGGGATTCGCGGCCGTGAACGGCTCCGAGGAGCGACACCGGGCCCCCTTCAGCTCCCAAGCGCATCCCGGAACTGCCTCTCGGCCGCCCCGGGTCCTCCCACACCTGGAGGAGGGAAGAAACCATGCGCACGCCGTGGGCCGTCGCCGCCGTCCTGTTCGCGTTCATGCTGCTCCACCAAACCGACAAGCTGCTCCTGGGCCCCCTGGCCACCGAGATTATGAAGACCTTCAACATCGGGGAAGACCTGATGGGGCTGGCCTCCACCGCTGCCCTGCTGGTGGGCCTTTTCCTCTACCCGCTGTGGGGGTATCTCGCCGACCGATTCGTCCGTCCGGCGCTGATCGCGATCGCCTCGTTCATCTGGGGGGCCACCACGTGGCTCAGCGCCGTTGCCCCCACCTACCCCCTCTTCCTGCTCACCCGTGCCTCCACGGGGATTGATGACAACGCCTACCCCGGCCTCTACAGCCTGATCGCAGATTACTTCGGGCCCCAACTCCGCAGCCGCATCTACGGCTTCCTCCAGATGACCGGCCCCATCGGCTATCTGATGGGCGTGGCCCTCGCCCTCGGCCTCAAAGACCTCATCGGCTGGCGGGCCATCTACCTGATCACCGGCGCCCTGGGCATCCTCCTCGCCTTCGTGATCTGGCGGACCGTCCGCGAGGTCCCGCGGGGGCGGAGCGAGCCTGAGCTCGCCGCCATGGCCGAGATCCCCGCCTACCGCTTCCGCCTCGACGAGGTCCGCGCCCTCCTGCGCAAGCCCACGTTCCTCTTCCTGGTGATCCAGGGGTTCTTCGGCGTCTTTCCGTGGAATGTGATCTCCTTCTGGTTCTTCCGGTACCTGGAAGTGGAGCGGGGCTACAACAATATCCAGATCTTCGCGATCATGGCCTCCGCCGTGATCGTGATGTCCCTGGGCTACATGGCCGGCGGGGCGATGGGCGACTGGCTGTTCCGGCGGACCCTGCGAGGGCGGCTGATCGTCTCGATGGCGGGGGTGCTGAGCGGGGCGATCCTGCTGGCGGTCACGATGTCCATCCCCCCACAGGCCTTCAGCGCGTTCTGGGCGATGGTGATCCTCACCGCCTTCACCATCCCCCTCGCCGCCCCCAACGTCCTCGCCACCGTCTTCGACATCAGCCCGCCGGAGATCCGGGGGTCTGCCCAGGCGTTGGAGTCGTTTATCGAAGGGAGCGGCGCTTCCCTGGCCCCCTTCCTCACCGGCCTGCTGGCCAAGCAGACCTCCCTGCACACCGCCATCCTCTCGATCTGCCTGAGCACGTGGTTGCTGTGTGGCGTCCTCTTCGCCCTGGCGATCCAGTCGGCCCCCCGGGACATCCAGGCGCTGCGGGCGGAGCTCCGCGCCCGCGCCGCTCAGATGGCCCCCGGCGCGTGAACCGTCACTCCGCCCAGGCTCCCGCTTCCCAGGACGCCACCCACCGCAAGATCTCCTCGGCCAGGCGCGCCCGCGCCGGGGGGTCAAGGATCACCGTGTCCGTCACATAGGGGCGGATCCCTATGGCCGCCACGAGGGGGGCCAGGCCCGCATCCGCCCGATCCAGCACGAAGCCCTGGAGGAAAGCCCGGTAGCGCTGGGCGACCCCCAGGGCCGAGGGCGCCTCCCCGAGCTCGGCCATCATCTTGGCCGCCGGTCCTTTCAGCGCCCGTCCCCCCAGGATCGGCGAGACCGCCACCACCTTCCGGCCTCGGAGCAGCGCCTCCACTCCAGGCAGCGCCAGGATCGGGCCGATGCTCACGTAGGGGTTCGAGGGGGCGATCACCACCAGATCCGCCCCCGCCAGGGCCTGCCGCGCCTCTGGGGCAGGCCACGCCCGCTCCAACCCTTCCCACCGAAACCCCCGTACCCGCGGCGCGCACTGGCGTCGGACGAAATACTCCTGGAAGGGCAGCAGCCCCTCGTCCGTCTCCACCATCGTGCGCACCGGGTCATCGCTCATGGGCCAGACGGCGACGCCAACCCCCAGGGCGCGGCAGAGCCGCGCAGTGATCTCGCTCAGCCGCATGCCCTGACGCCACAGGAATGTCCGGTAAACATGGGTGGCCAGGTCGCGATCCCCGACCCGAAACCACGTCTCTCCACCATATCGGCCCAGCATCTCCAGCGCGGCCCAGGTGTCCCCGGCGATCCCCCATCCGGTCTCCGGGTTCGCTATCCCAGCCAGGGTATACATCACTGTGTCCAGATCCGGGCACACCAAGAGGCCGTGCCACTCGAAATCGTCCCCCGTGTTCACGATCACCGTGAGGTCCTCAGGGGGGAGCACCTGGGCGAACCCATGCGCCATCC
>JBEPYX010000157.1:0-5007 GCA_041641155.1 Thermoflexus sp. | reverse complement strand
GCTCATACCAGGGGGTCACCAGGATCCGTCGGCTCACCTGCCGGCCGGTCTGGCGCTCGTAGAACCTCACCTTCCGCTCCAGGGTGGGGAGCGCATCTCGGCTGACCGATGTCCGCAGCTCCACCACTAAGACCTGTCCGTTTCGGACCACGACGTCCAGTTCCACATCGGAGGGATAGTTGAAAACGTCCCCCTGCGCATCGAAGGCGACCCATCGCTCCACTTCGAACCCGACCGTCTCCAGTACCGCCCGCATCCCCTCCCGCCACGCCCGTTCGCTGCGCAGCCCCCACCGGGCCCCGAAGGCGTTAAGGCGCCGCATGATCCGTTCCTCCATCCGGTTGAGGCGCTCCTCCAGCCGCGCCATCCGCTCCTCCGTCCGGGCCTGCGCCTCGATCAGGCGCGCCATCGCCTCCTCCAAACGACGCTGCCCCTCCTCCAAACGGTCCACCCGCTCCTCCAGCCGCCCCACCCGCTCCTCCAGCCGCGCCATCCGCTCCTCCGTCCGGGCCTGCGCCTCGATCAGGCGCGCCATCGCCTCCTCCAAACGACGCTGCCCCTCCTCCAAACGGTCCACCCGCTCCTCCGTCCGGGCCTGCGCCTCGATCAGGCGCTGTTGGGTTTCAAGGAGGCGGGCAACGGCTTCAGCCAGCTCCGCGAATCGCCGCTCAACCTCCGCCCGGAACGCAGCAACCGCTTCCTCGCCCGCACGCTGCGCCTCCAGGATCCCGGCGACCACCCGCTCCAAACGCCGGATTTCCTCGGGCATCCTCAACAGCTCCTCGGAAAGCAAAACCGCCCGGAGAGCCTCTCGCCACTCCGGATGCTTCTCCAGCAACGCTAACAACGCTGGAAGATCCTTGGCCGTGATCGGCATTTGAATCCCCCCACCGATTCATGGTGGCGACAGCACGTTGTCCGCCGGAACGGGTAGCCGCCCCTTCACCCACACGACGCTCCAGCGAAGGAGCAGGCCGCTTTCACTCGTTCATCGGAATTATAGCAAATGGGAGCCCTGCGGGATCTATTCGAGGCAGATGCCCTGTGAGGGAAGATTGAGGGACTGAGGGCCTGGGAGGTGCCCTTCAACGCGCCCCCCAGGCCCCGCCGGGGGAGAAAAGGGACGAGGTTCCTCTATTCCACCACGATGTTGATCAGCCGCCCCGGCACGTAGATGAAGCGCTGGGGCTGGCGGTCGCCCAGGTGGCGGCGGACGTTGGCGCGATCCAGGGCGATCCGCTTCGCCTCCTCTTCAGTGATAGAGGCAGGCACCTCCACCCGGTCCCGCACCCGGCCGTTGATCTGGATCACCAGGGTGATGGTATCGGCCCGGGCCAGTTCCTCATCCCACTGCGGCCACGGCTGCTGGTGGACGCTGTAGGGATACCCCAGCCGCTCCCAGAGCTCCTCGGCCAGGTGCGGCACGAAGGGCGCCAGCAACAGCACCAGGGTCCGCATGGCTTCCACCCACGCCTCGTGGCGGGCCACCGGGGTGGCCTTGGCATCCTGCAGGTAGTTGGTGAACTCCATCAGGGCGGCGATGGCCGTGTTGAACTCGAAGTCCTCCAGGTCCCGGCTCACCCGCTTGATGGTCCGATGGGTCCAGCGGCGCAGCTCGGCGATCTGCTCGAGGGTGGGCTCCCCCTCCGCTGTGGCCGGCTCCAGGATCAGGTTCCACACCCGGTGCAGCCAGCGGTACACCCCCTCGATGCCGGTGGAGCTCCACGGCCCGCCCAGGTCCCAGCGGAAGCCGAACATCAGATAGGCCCGCACCGTGTCCGCTCCGTAGCGCTCCACCAGCTCATCGGGCGCCACCACGTTGCCCCGGGACTTGGACATCTTCTCCCGGTCCTCTCCCAGGATGACGCCCTGGTTGCGCAGGCGGATCATCGGCTCGTCGAACCAGACCAGCCCCATATCCCGCAAGGCCTTGGTCCAGAAGCGGGTATACAGCAGGTGCATGGTCGCGTGCTCGACCCCGCCGGTGTAAAGATCCACCGGCAGCCAGTAGCGGGCCTCCTCCTCATCCCACGGCGCGTCGTCCTTGTGCGGGCTCAGGTAGCGGTATTGATACCACGAGGAGTCCACGAAGGTGTCCATGGTGTCCGTCTCCCGCTCCGCGGGCCCACCGCACTGCGGGCACGTGGTCCGCACGAAGTCCTCCAGGTATTTCAGCGGGGACTCCCCGGTAGGCAACACGTTGACGCTCTCCGGCAACAGCACCGGCAGCTGATCCTCCGGCACGGGAACGGTCCCGCACCGCGGGCAGTAGATGATGGGGATGGGGGTCCCCCAATAGCGCTGGCGGCTGATGCACCAGTCCCGCAGCCGGTAGGAGACGGCCGGCCGGCCCAGGCCCCGTCGCTCCAGCTCCGCCACCACCGCCTTCTTCCCCTCCTCGCTGGGCAGGCCATCGAAGGGGCCGGAGTTCACCATCACCCCGGGCCCCTCATAGGCCGCTGCGAGGGGCTCCCCCTGCCAGCCGGGCGGGGCGATCACCACCCGGACGGGCAGATGGAACCTCACCGCGAACTCGAAGTCCCGCTGGTCGTGGGCCGGCACCCCCATAATGGCCCCGGTCCCGTATTCCATCAGGACGTAATCCGAGATCCAGATGGGCAGCCGTTCGTCGGTCAGCGGGTGCCGGGCGTAGGCCCCGATGAACACCCCTGTCTTCTCCCGCTCCAGCGATAGCCGCTCGATCTCGGTGCGCCGCTGCGCCTCCCGGATATACGCCTCCACCTCCGCCCAGCGGTCGGGGGCGGTCAGCCTGGGCACCAGCGGGTGCTCCGGGGCCAGCACCAAGAAGGTGGCGCCGAACAGGGTGTCCGGCCGGGTGGTGAAGACGACGATGGAGTCCTCCCCCTCGGTGGGGAAGGTGATCTCAGCCCCCTCGCTGCGTCCGATCCAGTTCTTCTGCATCGTGCACACCCGCTCTGGCCAATCCAGCCGGCTGTGGTCCAGGAGCTCCTCCGCGTAGGCCGTGATGCGCAGGAACCACTGCTCCAGCTCCTTCTTGATCACCGGTGTCCCGCAGCGCTCGCAGACCCGCTCGCCGTCCTGGGAGACCACCTGCTCCCGGGCCAGGGTGGTGTTGCACCGGGGGCAGAAATCCACCGCCGAGCGCTTCCGGTAGGCCAGCCCCCGCTTATAGAATTGGATGAAGAACCACTGGTTCCACTTGTAGTATTCGGGCTCGCATGTGATCACCTCGCGGCTCCAGTCGAAGGAGGCCCCCATGCGGCGCAGCTGCTGGCGCATCCGCTCGATGTTGGCGTAAGTCCAGGTCTTGGGATGGGTGTGGTGTTTGATGGCCGCGTTCTCCGCCGGCAGGCCGAAGGCGTCGAAGCCGATGGGGAAAAGGACGTTGTAGCCCTTCATGCGAAGGTAGCGGGCCACCGCGTCGCTGGGGGCCATGGCGAACCAGTGGCCGATATGTAGGTCCCCCGACGGATAGGGGAACATCGTCAGGAAGTAGAACTTGGGCCGGCTGGGATCCCGTACCGCCCGATAAATGCCGGTCTCCTCCCAACGCCGCTCCCACTTGGGCTCGATCTCTTGCGGATTGTAGCGCTCCATCCTCCACCTCCTCCCCGACACACCCCTCGAACCGATCAGCGAGGCGCTGCCGTCCCGCGCGCGGACGAATCCTCTACCGGACCGGCGTCAGCCATCCGTAGATATCTGGGGCCCGCCCGGTCACGATGGCGAAGAAGCGTTCTTGGAGCTGGCGGGTGATCGGGCCCGGCTGCCCGCATCCGACGGGGATGCGATCCACCGAGCGCACCGGCGTGATCTCCGCCGCCGTGCCGGTCATGAAGATCTCGTCCGCCGCGTAGAGCCACTCCCTCGGGATCGGCTGCTCGCGGACCTCGAGCCCCTGCTCCCGGGCCAGGGTCAGCACCGCATCCCGGGTCACCCCGAGCAGGATCGAGTTGTGCATGGGCGGAGTATACAGCGTCCTGTCCTTGATCAGGAAAAGATTCTCCCCGCTCCCCTCCGCCACATACCCGTAGGCGTCCAGCATGATCGCCTCCGCATACCCCAGGTCGTGGGCCTCCATCGCCGCGAACTGGGAGTTCACATACTGGCCCCCGATCTTCCCCAGGGCTGGGAAGGTATCCGGCGCCATGCGTCGCCACGAGGAGACGATGACGTCCACGCCCTTCTCGAGGGCCTCCTGACCGAGGTACTGTCCCCACTCGAAGGTGATGATCACCACCTCCACCGGGCAGGAGCGGCCGTCCACGCCCAGGGCCCCCGCCCCCCGGAAGATCAACGGACGGATGTAGCACGAGGCATGCCCGTTCGCCCGCACCGTCTCCACCACCGCCTGCGCCAGTTCTTCCTCTGTGTAAGGGACCTCGATGCGCAACAGCCGAGCGGAGAAGAACAAGCGGGCCAGGTGGGGCCGGAGCCGGAAGATCGCCGCCCCCTGGGGCGTCTCATAGGCCCGGATCCCCTCGAACACGCTGGTCCCGTAGTGAAGGGCGTGGGCCGTCACATGCACCGTCGCCTGATCCCATGGCACCAGCTGCCCATTCCGCCAGATCCATTTGCTTCTCGAAGCCATGGGAATCTGTCCTCCGGAAAAGAGTTTCGCCGAGGGAAGCCCTCTCCGAACCCCGAGGCGCCGCCCCTATGGGAGGATTTCTTTCATCAGAATCGCCGCGGCCGCTGCGAGCAGGGAAAGCTCCATCGCCAGAAGCAGGGGCTGCCGGTAATAACGGCGGTAGAACGCCAGCCCCCGCACGCCAACGGCGTGGAGGTCTCGGGGGAGCAGGGCGTACGGATGCCGGCGCCAGGGCCAAAGCCACATGATCCCATCATCAGTCCCCACGCTGTCCAGCGCCAGATGCAACAGCGCCAGCCCGACCACCAGCCCGATCGGCAGATGGGCGCCCCACGCGATCAGGGCGCCCCCGATCGCCCAGAACAGCGGCGTATGGGTCCAGAGGCGATGGTGGGGATTGTGGCCCTCGCCCCCCGTCCGCCGCTGGCGCCACC
>JBEPYX010000156.1:1261-5039 GCA_041641155.1 Thermoflexus sp. | reverse complement strand
TTTTCTGGGCCATCATGCTCCCGCTGGTGCGCCCGGCCCTGTCCGCCTTGGCTATCTTCACTTTCTTGGGGTCATGGGAGGAGTTCCTCTGGCCTCTCATCATCACCAGCTCAGACACCAGCCGCACCATCCCCGTGGGCTTGCAGTTCTTCTCTGAGCAGTACGGGACCAACATCCATTGGCAGATGGCGGGTGCGCTGATCGCCGCCCTGCCGATGTTGGTTGTCTTCTTCCTTCTGCAGCGCCAGATCATCGAAGGGATCACCCTGACCGGGATGAAGGGATGAGCGCGCATCTGCTGATCACCCGCCCGCCGGTCATCGAGGAGCCACCCCCCTTCCTGCCAACCGGGAACCTATGGCTCTCCCTCCCGCTCATCGATCGGCGGGATGGAAGCCTGCATCGCCTCGGTGTTCTCCACGAACACCTTAACGGTATCATCGAAGCCGAGGGGGATCCGTTGATCCGCCCGGTTATCGAGGTGGAGGGCCGACCTCTCCACGGGGGAGGGGGCCTGTCGTGGTTTCGGGAGGGCGATTGGCTTCCGGTCTGGCGGCTCCGAGAGGAGAATGTGGAGGCAGAGGGCCGCCTGTGGGCGCCCATCGCCGAGCGGGGGCTGGTCTACACGCTGCGGGTATCGCTCCGCTCAGACACGCCGCGATCCATCACCGTCGGGTTCGAGGGCCGCTGGTCACGCGTGTGGATCTCGCGCTTTACCTCCCGGCTGCTTGAGGGAGCACAGATCGTCGGGCACGACCCGTGGACGGGGAGTGGGGTGGCCGAGTTCCGCGCCGGAGCACCCTGGTTGGCGATCGGCTTGCAGGTGGAGCCGCCCCTTTCCCTGGAGCTCAGTGCGGATGCGCCGTTCGCCTACTCGGGCCTCCTGCGACGGGCGCTCCAGCCCGGGGAGGCTGTGGAGGTCGCCTTGTATATGGCCGTGGCCCCGGATTGGGACGGCGCCCGCACCGGCGCGCTGCACCTCCGACGGCGCGGGGCGAGGGCGCTGTGGCAGGAAACCCTCCGCTGGCTGCAGCGCCGCGCCCGCCGGCTGGAGGACGAGAGCCTGACCAGACGGTTGAACGAGAACTTGTTCTTCGCCTATTTCTTCAGCCAGGGGGATTGCCTGGATACCGGCGCCCCCGTGATGGTCACCTCGCGGAGCCCCCTGTATTACGTCAGCGGCGCCTTCTGGAGCCGCGATGCCTTCCTCTGGTCGTTCCCCGCGATCCTGCTGGTGGATCCGGAGCGGGCCCGCTTGCTACTGCGGCGCGCCCTTCCCCGCTATCTCCCCCACATCGCCGACCACGCCCTCTACCTGAATGGTGTCCCCCTCTATCCGGGTTTCGAGCTGGACCAGGCCGCCGCGCCCCTGCTGGCTCTCTGGCGGTATGTGGCCGAGACGGAGGATACGGAGTTGCTTCGCGAGCCCTCCCTGGCGGAGGCCGTGCCGTTCCTGTTGCATCGGATTGAGGAGCGCCGGGATCCGCTGACCGGGCTTTACGAGACCTTCCTGTTGCCCACCGATGACCCCACGGATTATCCTTTAGTGATCTACGACAATGTGCTGGTGTGGGCGGCTTTCCGGGCCGCGGCCGATCTGTTTCGTCGTGTGGGGAACGAGGCGGAGGCCATACGCTGGGAGGCCGTGGCCGATCGGCTGGCGGAGGCGATCCGGCGACACGGGATCGTGGATGGGCCGGAGGGCCGCATGTGGGCCTGGGCCCGAGACCCCATGGGAGGCGTGGAGATCCGGGAGGAGCCCCCGGGGAGCCTGCGCCTGCTGGCCTACTATGGCTTCTGCGATCCCGATGACCCAGTGTATCGGAACACGGTGCGTTGGCTCTCGTCCCCTAAGAACCCTTATTTCTTCCCCGGCCCGTTCGGGGGGCCGGGATCGCCCCACTTCCCGTTTCCGGGCGTCTTCGACCTGGCCAACCGGCTGCTGACGGACCCGGATCCTGCGGTGGTGGAGCTTGTGCGGGAGGCTCCGATGGACCACGGGCTGGCCTGCGAGTCCATCGATCCCCAGACCGGCGTCGTGCGCACCGGGGCAGCTATGGCCAGCCTGGCCGGCTTCCTGGCGTGGGCCCTCTGGGCCCGGATGCAAGGCCATCGCACCTTTTTCGATCGGTTGGGGTTTGAGGGGCCTTCGAGTCGAACGAGGGAGATGAATTGACCCAGGGCCTGGCCTCCCGGCGCTCATTCGGTTGCATCGAGGGGGTGCCATGGGGCGTTGCGGTCGTCCAGCGGACGCCAGCGGGGTCCCTCGCGGGTGTCCTGGACCTCGTATCCGAGGGCGCGGATCTGCTCCCGGAGGGCGTCGGCGGTCGCCCAGTCCCGCCGATGGCGGGCTGCCTCCCGTTCCCGGATCAGGGCTGCCACCTGCGGCGGCAGCTCGGGCCGGGGGAACCCTGAGGCGCCCGGGGGCGGCTGCACCGCGATCGGCGGCGGCAGGCGGACCTCCCCCAGCCAGCGCATCGGGAAAGCCTCCCCGGCCTCGACGGCTTGGATCCCATCCGACCGCCAGATGGTCACCCGGCCCAGCCCCAGGACCTCCACGCGCTCTTTCTGGAAATCGAAAACCGCCATCGTGTGTTCGTCGATCCCCAGGATCACTACTTCCGGCGGCAGGAACCGGCGCATCGCCTCGAAGCGCTCGCGGCCTATGAAGCACCGGCTGGTATCCACCTCCTGTCCGCCCTCCTGGTTGTTCCAGTGGGGGACGATGGCCAGCAGGAGGCCAAAGTCCCCGAACAGATCCAACCCGCGGACCCAGTGGGGGTCGTGGCCCGCTTTGTAGATCTCGTAAACCGGCAGAGCCCACGCGCTGACGGCGATCGCCGCCGCGCTGGCGATCCCCAGGGCAGCCCCCTGTCGGTGGCGGGCCTGGAGATACCGCCAGGCCACACTCCCGGCCAGCTGGCGGATTGCATACGTCGGGCTCCCCGGGCCCATGAAGATGTAATCGGCCTCCAGGAGGGGGGCCACCCGAACGGGGTCGTCGGGGCTGAAGGGGGTCCACCGCTTGCGGGCCGGAAGGACAAGGATCCGTGGGCGGAACTCCCCGAGGCGCTCCCGGATGAAATCGGCCACCCGCCCGGCCACCCGGGCCGAGTTCAACTCGAAACCGGCCGGGGTCTCCAAGATGACCACTTTCACCGGGGGCTCGAAGTCCATCATGGCCGCCGCGTGCCCCCGGCGCCCGGCCGGCGCGATCTCCCCCGAGCCGAACAGCACGATCTTCCCCGGGCGGGAGGATGCCTCCGATCGTCCGTGCTGTGGAGGATCCGCTGGGACCACAGGCCCTCCCATCAATGGCTTCTCCCTGCCCCCGAACGGCTTGAGGGCGCGAGGGAACCGCATGTCCGCCAACCGATCCGCATCGGTCGGAGGGGAGGGGCGCAATCTAAGGAAACAATAAAGCAGGCGGAGGAATCCGGCCACTTCTTCGTAGGCGCCTGACCGATGCACCCGCTTTCGCCATGGCCCCGGGGAAGGAGGGAAGCCCCTTCGCCTCCGTTGGGGAGGGCCGCCCTCCCCCCGTTGGTTCTTGGAGACCGGCCGCCTCTACCTATGTGGGGTTCCATTGACCGGTTTAGAGCATATTGGGTACAATAAAAAAGTACCATCGCGAGAAGGGGCGTGGAGATCTCCGGGGGGCTCCGACATGAGCCTGCGGGCGCGGCTGGAGGAACGCTGGCAGGCCTGGCGCCAGGCGTTCGGGGAGTTCCTTTACGGGTTCGCCGCTTACGACGTGGTGCAGCATCTTCTGGAGATG
>JBEPYX010000156.1:0-1251 GCA_041641155.1 Thermoflexus sp. | reverse complement strand
TCGCCGCCCTCTTCGGCGATCTCATCGGCCTACCGATCATGCCGCCCTACTATAGCCTGCGCCTGTTGCCCTATGTGGTCCCCATCCTCGGCACCTGGAAACGCCGCGTGCTGCGGGAGCGCGAGTTCACCGATGAGCACGAGTATCATCTGCATGGCCTGTGAGTAGGCGAGAGGCCGCTCGGATAATGGGAAGACCATGACCGGCCATCGCAGCCGAGCCGGAAGGCGCCCGCCACGCCAAACGTAAGGAAAATCCGATCCGAGACGCGCGAGGAGGTGGCAGACATGGCCGAGCCGAAGCCGCGGGAGCACCTGTTGCGCCGGATGGTGAATTTCGTCCAAGAGCTTACCTACGGTATGGCGGCCCACGATATGGCCCGTTATGCCCTGCGGACCCGGGCGAGCATGGAGCATCTGTTCATCCTGATCACCATGGGCGATCTCATCGGCGTCCCCATCCTGCCCCCCTATTACAGCCTGCGCATCCTCCCGTATGTGGTGCCCCAGATCAGCACCTGGAAGCGCCGCATGCTGCGGGAGCGGGATGTCGCCGACGCTATGTTCTGAGCCGTTGGTTGGGACACTCCATCCGAGGTGAACGGGGATGGCGACCGCGCTGGCGAAATTGATCCACGAGAACCCCGAGCGTCGCTACATTATGTTCGGCGGCAAGGGCGGGTTGGGGAAGACGACTTTCTCCGCCGCCACCGCCTACTGGCTGGCCCAGCAGGGCTATAAGGTGCTGGTTTTCTCCGTCGACCCCCAGGCCAGCCTCTCCGACATCTTCCAGCGGGACATCTTCGGCAAGGGCCCAGTGGAGATCATGCCGAACCTGTGGGCCCAGGAGATCGACGCCGATCGCCGGATCAAGGAGTATCAGGAGGAGATCCGGCGCAAGATCCTGGACATGTACGGCCTGGATCAGGTGCCCCAGGAGATCGAGGACTACATCCAGGCGGCCTCGGCTGAGCCGGCGATGGAGGAGAGCGCTATCTTCGACGCAGTGGTGGATATCGTGGTCGAGGGCCGCTACGATTATTACATTTATGATCTAGTTCCCCTCGGGCACGCCCTCTACTACCTGAGCATGGCGAAGGTCTATGATGAGTGGATCACCAAGATCACCAAGCTGCGGGAGGAGATGCGAGAATACGAGGAGATGGTGGCCCGCATCCGCCGCCAGCGGACGGAGGAGGATCGCATCCTGGAGGAACTGCAGTACATCCGACAGCGGATCAACATGTCCTCC
>JBEPYX010000155.1:0-5040 GCA_041641155.1 Thermoflexus sp. | reverse complement strand
CTGGAGGAAGAGCGAAAGCCGGGCGATGAGGTCACGCTCTCCGTCCTGCGCGATGGAAGGGCGCTGGAGATCCGAGTGCGCCTCGCCCCCCGGCCGTCCTGAGCCGCCCTCCGAAGCCTTTTCCGCGAGCCTTTTCCGTGTCTTGGGGGAGACGCGGGCGTATGGGCTCCGCCCGTGCCCGAGGCCGGAAAGGCGATCCCCGCGGCGGTCACGAGCTGGGCGGGGCGCCCGTCTGGCGCTGCCGCTCCAGCAGATCCTTAATATCCGTCAGGGTCTCGCTGATCCGGAAGGCCACGATCAGCAGCTCGGCGTAGATTCTCGAAACGAGGATCCCCAGGACCACCACCAGCGGGCTCAGGCAGAGGGCCAGCAAGATCGCCCCCGCGCCATCCCGCCGCCCTGCGACTCCCGCGCCGGTGATCCCCCCGAACAGCACCGCGCACCCCGCCAGTACGCTGAGGGCGACGCCGATCCAAAAGAGCGCCTGGATCAGGTAGGGAGTGATCATCCGGCGGAACGTGAGGAAGTCTTCCCAATTCATGGCGTCCTCCCTCGAGGGGATAACGCCCTCATTATATTACGGAAGGGAACAAGGACGCTGCCCTCATGCCCCCCTCTCGTCTTCCGACGCCCTCGAATAGAATGGGATACAATCCACGGGAGAGGTGAACCGATGGCTTCCGCCCCGTTTGCGCAGAGAACCAACGGTAAGGCGATCGCCAGCCTGGTGCTGAGCATCCTGGGCCTGGTGGGCATCCTCCCCCTCCTGGGATCCCTCCTCGGGATCCTCCTGGGCCATCTGGCCAGGGATGAGATCGCCCGCCATCCCGAGGCCATGACGGGGGAAGGGCTGGCCCAAGCCGGGGTGATCCTAGGCTGGATCGGGCTGGCGCTGAATCTCCTGGGGATCCTCTGCGCCCTGGCAGTCATCGGGAGCGTGATCGGCCTGGGGATCTGCACGACCGCCATGCAGGAATCGTCCCGACTCCTCCTCCTCCAGATATTCTTTCATTAATAATCCTCGAAGGCGGGCCCGGTGGTCCAACGGCTTAGGGGAGCCGGTGGATCTCCGGGTAGCGCCGGTGTGCCCAGAGCATATAGCCCAGGCTGAGGAGCGCCCCAAGGGCGACCGTCGCCGGCGCGCCCAATGCGGCGGCCATCAGGCCGGCCTGGAGCCCGCCCAAACGCATCATGGCTTGAAACGAAAGGGTGTAGACCCCCATGACCCGCCCCCGCACGGAATCCTCCACGCGCAACTGGATCAAGGTGTTGACCAGCGCGTTCTGCCACACGAAGGCCACCCCGGTGAGGACCAGGAAGGCCAGGGCGAGGAGGAACGAGCGCGAGAGGGAGAAGCCGATCAGCGCGATCGGGAACCCCAGGTTCCCCCACGTCAGCATGCGCCCCCGCTGCCCGGCGCCCTCATAGGCCGCGGCCAGCAAAGCCCCAATCACCGCCCCCACCCCCACTGCCCCCATCATGAACCCGTAAGCCACGACCTCCGGTTGCTGACACGAAAGCCAGGCCGCCCCGAGCCGGCTGCTCGCTGCCCGCTGACAGACCGCGCTCACCACCGGCGCCGCGCTCGTCCACAAGGAGGTCCGGGCGAAGACCGGCAGGAGGGTGGTGTAAGGCATTGAGAGGAAGGCGGAAACCCCCACCATGCTCACCAGGCCCCACAGGGTCGCATCGGAGCGGATCCGGCCCAGCCCGGCGAAGGGATCCGCCGAGGCCCTGGGGGCCACCCGCCTCGCGGTGGAGGGCGGCAGCCGCATGGCCAGCAAGCCGGCGATCACGGCCAGGAACGAGAGGCCGTTCAAGAAGAAGGCCATCGCCTCCCCCAGTGTGGCCACCACCAACCCTGCCAGGGAGGGGCCAAGGACCCGGGCGAAGTTGAAGAGGGAGGAGTTCAGGGCGATGGCGTTCCCCAAATCCTCCTCGCCCACCATCTCCACCACGAAGGCCTGGCGAGCGGGCATGTCCAGCATCTGGAAGGCGGCGAGCAGCATCGCCATCGCCCACACATGCCAGACCTGGATGTACCCGCTCCAGGTCAGCCAGGCCAGGAGGAAGGCCTGGCCC
Source organism: Thermoflexus sp. (assembly GCA_041641155.1). Taxonomy (GTDB): domain Bacteria; phylum Chloroflexota; class Anaerolineae; order Thermoflexales; family Thermoflexaceae; genus Thermoflexus. The sequence goes on along the minus strand of JBEPYX010000155.1, from coordinate 2,958 downwards.
ATCATCAGGGATTGGGTGATCATAACCAGCCAGCGCCGCGGGAAGCGATCGGCCAAGCTTCCGCCGAAAAGCGCCAGGGGCAGAAGGGGCAGGAGGGAGAGGCCGTTCATCACGCCCAGGCTGACCGGCGATCCGGTCAGACGGTAGACCAGCCAGTTCTGGGCGATGGTCTGCATCCACGTCCCGCTGAGGGAGATCAACTGGCCGATGAAATACAGCCGGTAGTTCCAGTGGCGAAGGGCGCGAAACGGATGATGGGCGCGATGGGGCTGCATCGCCGGCGCGGATCGAAATGTAGGATGCCTCGCGCTCAACCCCCTAAGCCTCCCGATGTACCGTGGCGCCTTCGTCCGGCGTGACCACGAACCACACGGGCGTCCGGCCGAAGCGATCCATGTACGCGCGGGTGATGGCCTCGCCTGCGGCCGGGACGGCCTCCCGCCGCACCAGGGCCAGGATGCTTCCCCCGAAGCCCGCCCCCGTCAGCCGGGCGCCATACACCCCGGGGACGGATCGGGCGGCCTCGACCAAGGTGTCCAACTCGGGGGCGCTGACCTCGTAATCGTCCCGCAGGCTCTCGTGGGAGGCATTCAGCAACTCTCCCAGGGCCTGCAGATCCCCGCGCGACAGCGCGGCCACCGCCTGCAAGACCCGCTCGTTCTCGGTCACCACATGCCGGGCCCGCCGGTAGATCCTCTCCGGGAGCTCCGCGCGGGCCGCCTCCAGCTGCGCCGGCGTCACATCCCGCAGCGCCCGGATCCCCGGATACCGCGCCCGGAGCCGCCGCACCGCCTCCTCACACTGCGCCCGGCGCTCATTATACGCCGAGGCCGCCAGCGCCCGGCGCACCCCGCTGTCGGCCACCAGGATCACCGCCTCCTCAGGGATCGGGACAGTACGGGTCTCGAGGGAGCGACAGTCGATGAGCAGGGCACATCCGCGCCGGCCGAACAGCGCCGCCATCTGATCCATGATCCCACACCGCACCCCCACGAACTCGTTCTCCGCCCGCTGGCACAGGCGGGCCAGCTCCAGCCGGGGAACCTCGTAGCCGCCCAGGGCGGCCCAGGTTACGGCGAAGGCCACCTCCACCGCAGCCGAGGAGCTCAACCCGCTGGCGATCGGCACGTCCCCCGCGAAGGCGGCTTCCAGCCCGGGGAGGCGCATCCCCGCCCCCTCCAGCGCCCAGGCCACCCCCGCCGGATACGCCGCCCATCCCCGCACGCTCCCCGGCTCCAGTCCCTCCAGGGCGAACCGCGCCTCCTCCCCGAAGTCCGCTGCGATCAGATGGACCTGTCGGTCGGAGCGAGGACGGGCCGCCACCCAGACCGCCCGGTCGATGGCGAAGGGGAGGACAAAGCCCTCGTTGTAGTCCGTGTGCTCCCCGATCAGGTTGACCCGGCCCGGCGCCCGGGCCCGCCATTGCGGTTCCCCCCCGAACCGTTCCCGGAACGCCTCCATCGCCCGCGCTTCAGCCCCCCGCATCGTGCCTCCTATCCGGGATGGATCGCCCCCAGCCGCCTGGCATCGAAAGCGCCAGTATCGAATCATACCCCATGGGCGGTTCCTGGACCCACCGCCCGCTTTATGCTATGCTGAGCGTAAGGGAATCCTCTATGGCGAACGAGCGGAAGATAATAGGCGCGTGGGAGAACCGTGCGGACGAGGGGATCCGCCTGTCGATCCTTCTCCCAGGAGGTCTCCGATGGAACAAGCCCCTCGCTTGCTGAACCGGATCCACTGGCTCGGCCACGATGCCTTCCGCATTGACGGCCCGCCGGTGATCTATCTGGACCCCTGGCAGGTCCCTGCGGGCGCCCCCTTGGCGGATCTCATCCTGGTCAGCCACGAGCACTTCGACCACTGCTCCCCAGAGGATATCGAACGGCTGCGCAAGCCGGAGACGGTGATCATCGGTAACCCAGCCGTCGCCGCCAAAGTGAAGGGCGCTCGGGCGATGCGCCCCGGCGAACGCCTCTCCGTGCAGGGGGTCGAGATCGAGGCGGTGCCTGCTTACAACGTCAACAAACGTTTTCATCCCAAGGAGGCCGGTGGCCTGGGGTTCCTCCTCACCATTGAAGGGGAGCGCCTCTACTTCGCCGGGGACACCGATTTCATCCCCGAGATGAAGGGGATCCGCTGTGACATTGCCCTGCTCCCGGTCAGCGGGGTCTACGTGATGACCGCGGAGGAGGCCGCCCAGGCCGCCACGGCCATCGCCCCCAAGGTGGCGATCCCGATGCACTACGGCGCCGGGGTGGCCGGCACCGAAGCCGACGCCGAACGGTTCCGCTCCCTCTATCGGGGGACGGTGGTGATCCTGAAACCCGAACGCTCCCCGGAGCGCCGGCCATAACCCCCCAGCTGTTCGCGGAGCCCTGGGGTGGATCGCCAGCAAGAAGCCCGACGATACGCTCGGATCCGCCGACGCCTGTGGCTGGCCCAGGCTCTCCTGTTCCTGGGCTACTCCCTCGCCTGGCTCCTGACCGGCCTCGCCCGCGGGACCGGAGACCGGCTCGCCCGGGCGCTCCCCTTCCCGCTGGACGCGGTGGGAATGGCCGTGGGGTTCGGCGGCGGCTGGGCGCTCCTCTCCCTTCCCCTGGATTTCTACGCTGGGTTCCTGCTCCCCCACCGCTTCCGCCTCTCCACCCAGACCAGGAGGGGATGGTTCGGGGATCGCCTGAAGGCCTGGGGGATCGGGGCCACACTGGGGCTGCCCTGGATCGCCGGGCTGTATCTGGCCTTCCGCCGCTGGCCGACGACCTGGTGGCTGCCCGTAGGAGCCCTCTGGATCGCCTTCGCCGTCCTTCTCACCCAACTGACCCCGGTGCTCCTAGCCCCTCTGTTCTACCGGTTCCGCCCGCTTCAGGATCCGGAGCTGATCGCCCGGCTGACCCGCCTCGCCGAGCGGGCCGGCGTCCGCGTCCGCGGCATCTTCACCGTTGACATGAGCCGACG
>JBEPYX010000154.1:0-5075 GCA_041641155.1 Thermoflexus sp. | reverse complement strand
GCCAAGTTCTGCGCCAGGCCGACCGCGGCCATGATCTCGGCCAGCTCCCGGGCGGTGGAGACCCCCAGGATCTTCAACGCCACCCGGGCCAGCGGATGGGCCTGGGTGGTCCCCCCCACGATCCCGACAGCCAAGGGCAGCTCGATCCGGCCGCACAGGGCTCCGCCTTCATCCCGCCACCAGCGGGTCAGCGGCCGGTAGCGGCCTTCCCGGGCGGCGTAGGCGTGGGCGCCGGCCTCGATGGCCCGCCAGTCGTTGCCGGTGGCCAGGGCCACTGCGTCGATGCCGTTCATGATTCCTTTATTGTGTGTGGCCGCTCGGTAGGGATCCACCTCCGCCAGCGCCTGGGCCTCCAGGATCCCCTGGACCACCCGATCGCCCGGGCACTCCGACGTGGCCAGGGCCTCGGGGGGGATCCGGACCTCGGCCCAGGCCCGCCGGCGGTCGGCCAGGTTGGAGAGGATGCGCAGGACCACCCGGCCGCCCGTGACCTCGGCGATCAGAGGGGCCACGGCCTCGCAGACCGTGTTCACCGCATTGGCCCCCATCGCGTCTCGGACATCATAGAACAGATGGACGACCAGCATCGGCCCAACGGGGGTGTTGAGGAACGGGATGGCCTCCAGCCCCCGGAACCCGCCGCCCCGGGCAACGATCGAGGGCGTGGCGGCCTCCGCCACCTGGCGGATGGTCTCCCGATGGTCTTCCACCGCCCGAGCCGCCGCCAGAAGGTCTGGGAGGTCCACCACCTGGATCTGGCCCCGCATGATGGGGTCCTCGCTGCCGGCCGAGAACCCTCCGCCGGCCCGGGCCAGCCGAGCCGCGTGGGAGAGCCCTGCCACCACCGAAGGCTCCTCGATGACCATCGGGACCAAGACTTCGCGGCCGTTGATCTGGAAATTCACCGCCACCGCGAAGGGGAGCGCGAACCGGCCGATCACGTTCTCGATCAGATGGTCTGCTTCCTCTAATGTTAGGCCGCCGTCCGCTAACCATGCCTGCTCCTCCGGGGTGAGGCCGGCCTGTTCGGCCACCCACCGGGCGCGCTCCGCCAGGGAAAGGCGATAGAAGCCGGGATACCGAGATGTGAACGCCGCCATAGCATGGTTCAGTCTAAGGCGCCCGGTCTCTCAAAACCTCTCACGATCCGCCGTCATTTGGTTTGAAAGTGGGGAAGCGCGCCGAGGAAAGGTTTCACCCCCTCGAGACTCGCGGATCGAGCGTGAGTCCGAGGGCCGAGGGGGCCTCCGCCGACGGCCCGGGGATCACGGAATTTCCCAGGGGGATCCTATTTGTTCCGAGGGAGCTGGATGGCCATCGGGGATCTCGGGGTGTCCGCTGGGGGGAGGACGCTTCGTGGGCGCGACCGAATGGCTTCGCTTATGCGCCCCGGGTGGGCCGATGGGAGGGGAGGCTGGCGGAGAGGCCCAGCAGGGCCCCCAGGATCAGGGCGGCGGCGGCTTCCCAGGCGGGGAGGGGGATCCCGGAGACCAGCGAGAACAACCAGGCGACCGCCAAGCCGAGGACTGCCCCGCTGGCGATCAGCAGCGGGCGGAGCCATCGAGTGCGGGAAGCCTCGGGCGGCTGGGCCATCTTCGGGATTTTCCGCCGAGGGGATGGGGAACGCGTAGCGCGTATTCCGCCGCGCGCCCGCGGACAAAAAAACAGTGTGGGGAATCCCCCACACCGATCACATGGCGCCCCCGGCGCGACTCGAACGCGCAACCACTGGATCCGAAGTCCAGCGCTCTATCCCATTGAGCTACGGGGGCCCAGGGGAGGGCGACGGGGATCGAACCCGCGACCTCCTGATCCACAGTCAGGCGCTCTAACCGCTGAGCTACGCCCTCCGCATCGCTTTCAATTTTATCGCACTCCCTCCGTGCGGGCAATCCACCGCCATTGGCCCCTCCCGATCCGGGGAGGGCTCCCTTTGCGAGCGCCCCTGGGCAGTCCGGGCGCTGGCGGAGGCGATCTGCGGTATGATAGATCCCTAGTGGACCTCCGCCCGGAGCGGATCCGATGGATCCCGGAAAGGTGAACGAGGAGGTCCTGCCCTGAACGGACAGCCTGACGGCGGCCCAGGCCATGGCTTGGTCCGCGCAGGCGGTTCCGAAGGCCAGGAGGGTGCTCCTTCCGCAAGCGCCAAGGATTTTCATCGGTAGACCATAAGCCCGCGGGGTTCCGGGTGGCCTCGAGCGGAGCCCATCGGAGGTGGGGGGTTCCGAAGCGATGGATGACCGAACCGATCGGCAATCCCCTGCGTGCTGCCTGGTGGTGATCCCGACCTACAATGAGCGGGAGAACATTGAGGCGCTGATCCAGGCGCTGCTGAGCCTTCCCCTTCCCATCGAGGTGGTGGTGGTGGACGACCGCTCGCCCGACGGGACGGGGGAGCTGGTGCAGGCGATGGCCGACCGGGATCCGCGGGTCCACGGGATCTACCGGCCGGCCAAGCTGGGCTTGGGCACCGCCTATGTGGCCGGGTTCCGATTCGGGTTGGCCCGCGGCTACGAACGCATCCTGACGATGGACGCCGATTTCTCCCACGACCCGGCGCACGTGCCGGTCCTGATCGAGCGAAGCCGGGAGGCGGATATGGTGATCGGCTCCCGCTATGTTCCCGGAGGGGAGGTGGTGGACAGCCCGTGGCATCGGCGGCTGCTGAGCCGGGGGGCCAACCGCCTCGCCCGGACGCTTCTGGGGCTGACCCCACGGGATGTCACGGCCGGCTTCCGCTGCTACCGCCCGCAGGTGCTAAAGGCCATCGCCCCCGAGACCATCCGGGCCGAGGGGTATGCGTTCCTCATCGAGATCACATATCGGGTGCAGCGGGCCGGCTTTCGGATCGCCGAGGTCCCGATCCGGTTCAAGGATCGCCGCTACGGGCGCTCCAAGGTGTCCCGCCGGGAGATCGGGCGGGCCCTGTGGACCGTCTTCCGGCTCTCCTTGGATCGAGCTCGAACGCCGCGGATATGGGGCCCCGATTCCCCTTCCCTAATAAAGTGATGGGCCCAGGAAGTCCCGCTAGGCCCTTCGGAGGCCGCGCGATGGAGTTCGTCGCCTGCAACCTCTGCGGTTCCTCCCGGACCCGCTTGCGGTTCCCCAGCACCCTCTCGCGCCGGGGGGATCGGGCGGCCGATTTCCGTTGCACCAGCGACGGCTATGGGATCCACCCGCCCATCGTCCAGTGCCTGGATTGCGGCCTGATCTACACCAATCCCCGGTATGGGGCGGCAGAGATCGCGGAGGCGTATCGGGCGGTTGAGGATCCCTTGTATATGCTGGAACGGGAAGGGCGGGTGCTGACCTTCGAGCGTCATCTCCGGCCGATCGAGGCGCTGGCCGGGCCGGGGCAAGGCCGCCGCCTGCTCGATGTCGGTTGCCACATCGGGGTGTTCCTGGAGATTGCCGGGGCGCACGGCTGGGAGGCGTGGGGGGTGGAGCCCTCCCGCTGGGCTGTCGAGATCGCCCGCGCCAAGGGGCTGCGGGTGATCGAGGGCACGCTCCGCGAAGCTGCCTTCCCCGACGCGTGGTTTGATGTGGTGACCATGTGGGATGTCATCGAGCACCTGAGCGATCCCATGGGGGAGCTCCGCGAGGTGTATCGGATCCTCAAGCCGGGGGGCTGGGCGGTGATCCATACGATGGACATCGAGAGCCCTTTCGCCCGGCTCCTGGGGGCGCGGTGGCCGTGGCTGATGGAGATGCACCTCTATTACTTCTCCCGGCGCACACTGCGCCGTATGCTCGAGCGGGCCGGGTTCCAGGTCGTTCGAACTGCGGCGGAGGGCCGGTATCTGCGCCTGGGATACCTGGCCACCCGGGTCCGTGCCCTCTTCCCCCGTCTGGGCGCCCTCCTGGTCGAGCTGGTCCGGCGGGCCCGCTGGGAGGGACGGGCGGTGTACATCAACCTGGGCGATCTGTTCACAGCCTACGCGCGCAAACCGTCCCTCCCTCTCCGGTGATAGGGAAGTCCTCCACACGCTGGGAGTTCCCCGCGAGGCTCTGGAAGCCGATCGCGGTTGCCCTATGATGGCGGTCCGCTTAGAATGGGGCTGGATCCATCGCTGCGGGAGGCTGCGATGAACATCCCCCCGGATCTGCGCTACACCGAGACCGATGAGTGGGTCCGCCTGGAAGGCGAGGAGGCAGTGTGTGGCATCACCGATTACGCCCAAAGCCAGCTCTCGGATGTGGTGTATGTGGAGCTGCCCGCGGTGGGCCGCACATTCCAGAAGGGAGAGATCTTCGGGACCATCGAGTCGGTGAAGGCGGCGGCCGACCTTTACATGCCGATGAGCGGGACGATCACAGCGGTGAACACCGCTCTGGCGGACAACCCGGAGTGGGTGAACCAGGATCCGTACGGGCGGGCCTGGTTGATCCGGTTCCGGCCCAGCAACCCGACGGAGTATGAGACCCTGATGGACGCCGAGGCCTATCGGGCCCATTGCGAGGCCCGCGCTCATTGAGAGCGCGCCGGGCATCCCGGAGCGGTGATCGCCCCCAGGAGGCGCCGATGCGCTTTGTCCCTCACACCGAGGAAGAACGCCGCGCCATGCTCCAGGTCATCGGCGTGGAGCGGATCGAGGATCTCTTCGCCGATGTGCCGGAAGCTTACCGCTTCCCCCCGTTGAATCTCCCAGAGCCCCTGACCGAGCTGGAGGCCCGCTGGGAGCTGGAGGCCCTGGCCGAGGCCAATGCCCACACCGGCCAGTATGCCTGCTTCCTCGGGGCTGGCGCCTATCGGCATTTCATCCCGGCGGTCGTTGACGAGCTGCTGCGCCGGGGGGAGTTCTACACGGCCTACACCCCCTACCAGCCCGAGGTCAGCCAGGGCACCCTCCAGGCGATGTTCGAGTTCCAGTCCCTTGTCTGCGCCCTCACCGGGATGGAGGTGGCCAACGCCAGCCACTACGATGGCTCCTCCGCCCTCGCCGAGGCCGTGCTCATGGCCCTGCGGATCACCCGGGGGGAGCGGCCGAAAGTGCTCCTCTTCCCCACCCTCCACCCGGAATACCGGGCGGTGGTCCGTACCTATGTCCAGCACCTGGAGGTGCGCCTCGAGGGGG
>JBEPYX010000153.1:0-5093 GCA_041641155.1 Thermoflexus sp. | reverse complement strand
CCACGAAGTCCACAATCAGCCCGGCCGTCTTGCGCTGCCCCTCCGCGCTCTCGTAGGGGCGGTTGACGCGGGCAATCGCCTGGAGCAGCACATGGTCGCGCATGGGCTTGTCCAGATACATCGCGTAAAGGATGGGCGCGTCGTAGCCGGTGAGCAGTTTCTCGGTGACAATGAAGATTTGAGGGTTCACACCCGGTTTTCGGAATTCGCGGCGCAAGTGGGCTTCCTCTTCTTCGGTCAGGTGGTACCGGCGCATATGGGGTGGGTCGTTGTGGCTGGGGCTGATGATCACCGCGCTCCATTCGGGGGGCAGGTGTCGGTCGAGGGCCTCTTTGTACAGGCAGCAGGCCTCGCGGTCCACCGCCACCAGGAAGGCTTTGTAGCCCATGGGATAAACGTACTGCTGGAAGTGCTCGGCGACGAATTGGGCGACCTTTCGCACCCGCTCGCGGTTCTTGAGCATGTTGGTCAGCGTCACCGCGCGGTCGAGGACACGGTTGAGTTCCTCGATGTCGCTGACGCCCTCCAGGGCGGCGGCCTGCCAGAATTCCGTCTCCATCGCCTGCCGGTCAGCGAGGAGGTCGTTGGGCGCCAGTTGATAGTGCAGCGGCACCGTGGTGCCATCCTCGATGGATTCGAGGATGGAATACTTGTCCAGGTAGCCCTGGTCGTCCTCGCAGCCAAAGGTCTTGAAGGTGCCACGGCCATGGGCGGTCTTGTCGATGGGCGTGCCGGTGAAGCCGATGAAGGTGGCGTTGGGCAGGGCGCCCATCAGGTAGTTGCCCAATTCGCCGCCCGTGGAGCGGTGCGCCTCGTCCACCAGGACGAAGATGTTGGGGCGGGTGTTGAGGTTCGCGGGCATGTCGTCGAACTTGTGAATCATCGAGACGATGAGCCCGCGCGTATCGCGGCGCAGCAGGTTGCGCAGGTCGTTCTTGCTGCGGGCTACGTACACGTGACCGAAGCCCACGGCCTCCAGGTTTTGGAAGAGTTGCTGCTGCAATTCGTTGCGGTCGACGATCAGCAGCACGGTGGGGTTCCGGAACGTCGGGTCCCCCAGCAGACGACGGGCCACAAGGATCATGGTGTAGGTCTTGCCGGAGCCCTGGGTGTGCCAAACCAAGCCGCGGCGCTTCTGGGGGTCGCGGGCCCGGCTCAAGACGCGCTCCACGGCGCGCACCTGGTGGGGCCGCAGCACGACTTTGGTGAGTTCGCCGTCTTTGCGGGGGAACAGGATGTAGTCCGTCAGCATGCGCAGGATGCGGCGCGGGGCAAGGAATGTTTTGACCAGGTCCTCGTAGGGGCGAAGCGCCGCCTCGCCCCTACGATCCCCACGGCCTTCTTCCCGCCAGTTGAAGAGGGCTTTGCGCGAGAGGTTCCAGGTGGCGCCGTAGTAGAACTGCACCAAGTGGGTGAGGGCGAAGAGTTGCACATGCACCATCAGTTCGGGGGCCTGTTCGTGGTAGCGGCGGATTTGGTCAAAGGCCTCGGCGATGCCCTCCGGGCGCGTGGCGGCTTTGGTCTCGACCAGGAGGACGGGGATACCGTTGACCAGCAGCACAATATCGGCGCGGATGGCGGCGCTGCCCGCAGCGAAACGGAATTCGTCGGTGACGTGGAAGGCGTTGACCTCCGGGCGGTCCGGATCCAGCAGGCGGACGTTCTTCTCCCGGCGCTCGGACTCCACAAAGACGGTCTTGAGGCCTTTGAGATATTCCCAAGCCTCCAGGTTGCCCTCGATGTTGGGGCGGACGCGACGCAGGCGCTCGATGACCTCCTCGGCCTGAGTCGCCGAGGTGATGACGCCTGGGTTGAGCTGTTGCAGTTTTTCCACCAGCACGGTGCGCAGGAAGGGCGAATCTTCGCCATCGCGCTGGCGCAGGGCTTCCGCCGGCGGCAGGTAGGTCCAGCCTGCCTCCTCGGCGTAGCGGATGAAGGGGTTTTGGACGGTGCGGCGTTCGGAGCCGAAGCTCACCGTTTCACCCCCTGGGAACGCGGCGGTCGGCCCAAACCCTCCGGCCAGGCATCAAATGGGTCGGCACCCTTGCGGGCGGGGTTTTCGCGGTCGAGGGCCCAGCGGAGGGGGTTTTCCAGGATAGAGGCGCGGATGCGGTGTAGGGCGTCCTCATCGCGGTGGAGGTGGCCACCTTGAGCGCCCGGCTGGCCCGGGAAAGCCCCTTTCGGCAGCGGGTGCGGGCTCAAACGGAAGCCCACCTTTCGGACCTGCTGGAGCGCCTCAACGATCTGCTGAAAGACCTGCGCCGGCGGTTTCAGCGCCGCATCCTCATCGTGGTGGACGGGTTGGACAAAATCTACGATCTGGAGCAGGCGGCCCGGCTGTTCCTCCACGGCGCCAATGCGCTGGTGGCGCCGGCCTGTCGGGTCATCTACACCGTGCCTTACGCCCTCTTCTACCGCGACGACTTCCAGCAGGTGCGCCAGCAGTTCCACCGCAACCTCCTGCTGCCCAACGTCAAGACGCGAGAGCCGGACGGCGCCCTCTATGAGCCGGTCCGGGAAATGCTGAAGCAGGTCATCCGAAAGCGGATGGAAGAGCGGCTGATCACCCCTGAGGCCTTGGAGGCTCTCGTCGACGCCTCCGGTGGCCTGTTGCGGGAACTCCTCCGCCTGGCCCGGCTGGCGGTGCTCTCAGCGAGGCGCCGGGGCGATGCGCGCATCACCCGTGAGGACGCAGCCTGGGCGCTCCAGGAGGTCCAGAACACCTTCCGCCGCATCCTGAAGGTCGAGGACTACCAATATTTGTGGCGGGTGTATGAGACGAAGCGCCTGGAGGGTGTGCCTTCCCCGGCGGCGAACCGGTTGTTGCACAACCTGAGTGTGTTAGAGTACAATGGAGATCCCTGATGGGACCTTCATCCCGCGGTTCAGGGGCTCTTGGCCGGACGCCCACGGGAGACGGAGGAGGAATAAGCGGTGGCCGAACCTGCCAGTGTCGGGGCACAGGAGCGGTGGGCGCCCCTCGCGTGGCTGCGGGAGGCCCTGGCTCTGCTGGAAGGAGGCGCGTTCTTCTTCGTCGTGGATCCGGCCGGCCGGCCATCGCCGGAGGGGAAGGAAGCGCTGGGCCACATCCTGGGCGACCGGCCTCTGGTGGAGGTTCGGCTCTCTCCGGAGAGGTCCCTGGACTTGCACGAGCTGAAGGAACGCCTGGCGCCGGATCGCCGGTCGGTGGTTCTGCTGGATGCGGTGGATTTGGAGTGGGCCGACCTGGAGGTGACCCTTGAGGGACCCCTGGCCGAACGCATCCAAGGGGCCCGGCGGGTCCTTCAAGATCTGAACCTGAAGCGCGAGGCCCTGGCCCGGTTGGGGGCGCCGGTGGTTTTCTGGGTCACCCCCGCTGGGTTGCGGGCGTTCAGCCTCTGGGCGGCCGACCTCTTTTCCGCCCACAGCGGGGTGTTTGAGGTCGCGCCGGCGCCCTCACCGGTGGAAGTGGAGCTCCTGACGAAGTCCATCGAGCCGGAGCCATGGGCCGAAGCCGACCGCCTGCGGAACCTGCCTGAGGCCGAGGTGCGCGGCCGAATCCGGCTCTACGAACGCCAACTGGAAAAGGAAGCCCGCAAACGGACCCCCCATCGTCCCCGGCTGGCCGTCCTGCACATGGGATTGGCCCTCCTTCACTGGCATCTGGGGGATCACCTTCGGGCATTGGAGCACCAGCAAAAGGCGGTCAACCTGTACCGCCAATTGGCCGCCCGAAACCCCCAGGCCTACCGGCGGGACCTGGCCGGGAGCCTCACCATCCTGGGCGCTGTGCTCTTCGCCATGGGCCGGCGGGAGGAGGCGCTGGCGGCCACTCAGGAGGCGGTGGGCCTCTACCGGGAGCTGGCTGTCCAAAACCCCCAGGACTACCGGCCGGCCCTGGCCAGGAGCCTCACCGATCTGGGCAACATCCTCCTTGTCCTGGACCGGGACCCGGAGGCGCTGGCGGCCACTCAGGAGGCGGTGGGCCTCTACCGGGAGCTGGCTGCTCAAAACCCCCAGGCCTACCGGCCGGCCCTGGCCGGAAGCCTCACTACCCTGGGCCTTCGTCTCTCCGCTCTGGGCCGGTGGAAGGAGGCGCTGGCGGCCACTCAGGAGGCGGTGGGCCTCTACCGGGAGCTGGCCGCCCAAAACCCCCAGGACTACCGGCCGGACCTATCCCACAGCTTGGGGGCCCACGGCACGATGCTGTTGGCGTTGGGGCGGCCCACCGAGGCCGTCGAGGCGTTCGGTGAAGGGCTGCGCGCCATCGCTCCTTTTGTCCGGGACCTGCCCCAGGCCTTCGGGGATCTGGCGGCCTACCTCCTCCAGGGGTACCTCCGCGCCTCTCAAGAGGCGGGGCGGGAGCCGGATGAGGGGCTGGTGGGGCCAGTGCGGGAGGTTTTGGGGCGGCAGGGCGAGGGCCAGGAGGGGAAGGGGTCCGCTGGATGAGGGGGGCCTGGCGGCCAGGGCACCGGTGGCGTGCGGACGGGCGAGGGGTTCGACGCGATCCTCCTCGAGCAGGCCGGCGACCACGTCGCTACGGCAACCCTTGCGCCGACTCGGGGCCTCTGCGAAAGCGGGAACCCGTGCGCCACGGCGGGGGCGACTTGCTCCAGCGGCTGGCGGGCCGAAGCCGGATCCGGTTGGGCAACAATCGTCCGCACCAGGGCCGCCACCGTGGGCGGCGCGGGCTTGGGCACCCGCGCCCGCCGGTTACGCAGAAGGGCGAGGCGGCGCGGTCAGTGCCCCCCATCGCTTGGCCCCCACTTTCATCACAAAAGCGATGGCTTACTCGGAGGGCTCGAGGCCGTTGATCCACCCGCCTCCCGCACCGGTTCTGGGTCCCATCCATCAGCGAGGGACCGCGCCCGGGGAGGGGAAGGGCTGGATCCGCCAGTCCGAGCTCGTATCCGTATCACGGCCGGCCGGGAACCGCTCCAGGCTCTGGCCCCGCGGCGGGGCGGCGCATCGGGGCGGGGAGCCCCATTCCACCCGGTCCACCTCCCCCTCCGGGCCGATCAGCACCACCTCGTCCTGCGTGTTGTTCAGGTTCCACAGCCCGCGCCCCCACCCTGGATCCGGGAGGAGATCCGGCACCGCTGGATCCGTCGCCG
>JBEPYX010000152.1:0-5095 GCA_041641155.1 Thermoflexus sp. | reverse complement strand
CGAAGGCGCCGCGCGTAGCCAGGGAACCGGGGATGCTCGGCCCCCGCGATCTCCAGGCTCAATGCGGGATGCTGCGCGCGCAACGCCTGGAAGGTTTCGAGAAGGAGGTCAATCCCCTTGTAGGGGGCCAGGCTGCCGAAGAACAGGAGGCTTGGGCGCTCGGGTTCCGGCAGCGCCTCAGGCGGGTAGAAGCTCCCGTGGGGAAGGTGGGCGATCGCTGCCTGGGGGAAGCGCGCCCGCAGCCGCTGGGCGTCGGCGCGCAGGGGCACGGCCACCACCCCGAGGCGGATCAGCCACCGGAACAGCTCCTCGAGGATCAGCCGGAGCGGAAGCCCCCATAGCGTGTCCCCCGCTTCCACGCCGACGGCGCTGGCCTCATGGAGGGTGATCAGCATGGAGAAGCCGCGCCGTGCGGCGAGGGTGAGCCCCATCAACGCCGAGAGCAGCGCAACGGGCGAGGGCCCAAAGCTCCCGAACCCGAAGTTCACCCAAACCCTTTGGGAGCCTTCATCCTCCAGCCCGCGCAGGAGCTGAAGGCCCAGGGCCGGATGGCCATAGCGCCAGCACCGGCGGGCTTCCACACCAGGCCCGAGGTTGGCCGGATCCCAAGCCTGCCCGTCGGCCTCCGCCAGCACGACGATGCGGCCCAGCCGGCCGGTCCGGGCCAGGGCTTGGCACAGATGCCAGCCATACTGGCCGATGCCGGTCAGGCGGGGTGGGAAGGGGGTGATCACGGCCAGATCCATCGCCACCTCCGTTGGATCCCCTGGTGCCATCGCCGCCAGCGCGCCTCCCAGCAGGGGTCGACCCGAAACTCCACCGGCCCGAGCCAGCGCTCCGCCTCCGGGGTCGTCTTCATCCAGATCCTCCCCCGCGCCCCGGCTCGCAGGGGAGGGAACACGGCGACCGGGCGCCCCGCGTGGACCAGGAGGGGGATCGGCCGGGCGGCGGGCTCGCCTTCCCGTTGATAGAGCAGGATGGCGCGCGGCGAGGGAGGGCCGTCCGCCGCCAGGAAGACCGGGGTGTCCTCCGGAAGACGCAGCGGCTCCCGCAGGGGCCTCCACGTCCATTCCAGCCATTGCGCCGGCCTCCGACCCCCGCCGTTCGCAGGCCGAAAGTCTTCCGACCGCAGGCGGTAAAGGCCGCCGTCCCAAGCGCTGATCAGGATCTCCAGGCCGCTTCCCTCTTGGCGGATCAGAGGGGCAGCGAAAATCGGGGCGCCGATCCGGATGACGCCGAGGAGGTCGCCGTCCCATCGGAGCACATAGAGGCACCCGTCCCATCCGCCGGCCACCAGCTCCGGCCGCCCGTCCCCGTCCACATCGGCCGCCCCAGGGGCCGCCCAGAGGAATGTCCCCAGATCCGCAGGGAAACCCAGCAGCGGCGTCCCGTCCGCACGCCAGCCGTAGAGCCGGTCGGCCGCTGCCACGATCTCCTTCCGCCCATCCTGATCCAAGTCTGCCAGAGCCGGCGGGGCGGCCGCGAGCGAGCGCATGGGCTGCGGCCAGCCAGGCAGAAGCGTCCCATCCTGCCGCCAGACGAACACGTGATCCGAGGCCGCGATGATCTCCGGCCCGCCATCTCCATCGAGATCCTCGAGGGCGGGGGCGGACCAGACGAAGTGGCCCGTCGGCTGCGGCCAGCCCGGCAGGGGGGAGCCATCGGCCCTCCAGATGTAGACGTGGCCATCCCAGGATCCGGCGATCACCTCGGGGCGCCCATCGCGATCGAGATCGCTGACCGTCGGCGAGGCAGAGACGAATCCGCCGGTCGCTTGGGGCCATCCGGGCAGCGGGCGGCCGTCAGCCCGCCAGGCATAGACCCGGCCGTCGTCTGATCCGGCGAGGATTTCCAGTTGCCCGTCGCCGTCCAGATCCGCCAGGGCCGGGCGTCCGTAGATGTCCCCTCCCGTCCGGCGGGGCCATCCGGGGAGGATCCGCCCCCGGCCATCCAGGGCGTAAACGTGGTCATCATCGCACCCAACCACGATCTCCAGCTGACCATCCCCGTTGAGATCCCCCATGGTGGGAGGGGAAGCGAAAGCGCCCCCTGCGTAGAACGGGAAGCCGGGGAGCCGACGGCCCTCCAGGCGGATGGCATAGAGGGCCTCGGCGGCGATCAGCAGCTCCGGCTCGCCGTCCTGATCCAGATCCGCCAGGGCGGGCCCGGTGTGGATGGGCCACTGGGTGCGGAAGATCGGCTGCAGGCTCATCGGCGGCGCATAACGATCAAGAGGTGATCGCCCCAATCCCGCCATGGCCATCGGGCGCGCGCCATCCGGTCGAGGGCCGTCAGGGGGCGGAGGAGCCAGGGATGCCTCCGGAGGAGACCCGCCATCGGGGGCGGGGGCAACAGCAGCGGGAAGGCCATCGCCCGCTCGATCCGAAAGGACGGTGCGAAGGCCTCTCGCAGGACGCCGACGGAGAGGGGCCGCGTGGGGATCGGGATCCGCTCTCCCTCCGGCCCCGGCAGTGTGGTGATCGCCCAGCGGTCCCCTCGGCCGCGGAGGGCTGTTCGAAGCCGGCCGTGGACGAGATGCCAGAGGGCCTCGACGAGGCAGTGGGAGTTGATGACCGAGAGGACCAGCGGCGCTCCGGCCGGAAGGAGCCGGGCGATGGCCTGCGCGAAGCATCCGAGGGCTGGCTCGCAGTTGAGGGCGCCGAAGCCCGCATAAGCACCGTCGAAGGGCCGCGGCGGCTGCAGGGTGGCCAGGTGGCCCGCCGGGATCGCCGCGAAGGCCACGCGATGGTCCAGCCCGGCCGCCGCGATCCTGGACCGAGCGCGGCGGAGCATCTCCGGGGCGATGTCCGTCGCCAGCACCCGGAACCCAGCGCGGGCCAAGGCCAGCGTCTCCTCCCCGGTCCCACACCCGATCTCCAGGACCCAGCCTCCGGGCGGGAGGACCTCACGCAGAACCCCCATGGCCTCGGCGCGCATCCACGCCTGGATCAGGTTGGCTTGGGCGCTGTAATGCTCGTCGTAGATCGGCGCGATCCGATCGAACGCTTTGGCGATGGCGGCGTAATCGATCTCCATGCGGGGCGCCCCCCTCGTTGGGAGCATGGCGCGTGGGCGCTCCGGATCCCGGTTGGGGACAGGGCGCCGGAAGGCCCGTCGGCTACCTCCCCTCCGCCGGGTGGAACCGGATCAAGGGCCGGCTGGGCCAGCGGGCCAGGAGATGGACCACCAGGCGGGTGATCCATAGTCCGGTCCGAACGCGCAGGCGGCGGAACCAGGGAGGCCGCCAGCCGGCCCGGAGGCGCGCCTCCTCCCATTCCTTCTGGAACCACCGGATCACCCAGCGGTAAAAGCGGGTGTTGTAGCGCTCGCGGCGGAACAATAATCGGTTCTGGGCGGTGTAATCCCAATCGATGTTCCATTCGGAGTCAAACACCAGGCGGTCGCGGACCTGCTCGTAGAACGGCGTTCCGGGGAGCGGATAAGCGATCGTGGTGCTGAAGCGGTCGGGGAGGGTTTCGCGCAGCAACCGCACCGATTGCTGGAGATCCTCGAATTCCTCCCCGGGGTATCCCACCATCATGAAGAAATAAACCTCGATCCCGAGGCGTTTGCATCGCTTGGCCGCCTCATAGATCTGCTGCACCTTGGTCCCTTTCTTCATCGCGTTGAGGACCTTCTGGGAGCCGGATTCCGCGCCGAAGTAGATGCGGCGGCAGCCCATCTCCTTCAGCGCGGCCAGCATCTCCTCGCTGGCCAGGTTGACTCGCGTCAAGCACTCGAAAGGGATCACCGCGTCTCGGGCCAGCACCTCATCGCGCCATCGCAGGACCCACTGGCGATCCACACCGGTGATGTCGTCCACCACCCGCAGGAAATCCGGCTGATAGACCTCTTTCAGATGTCGCATCTCCTCCGCTGCGTTCGCCGGGGAGCGCGCCCGGTGGGTTCGCCCGAAGACCGCTTTCTGGCACCACGTGCATGCGTAGGGGCACCCCCGCGTGTTGATGATCGAAAGGGGCCAGTAGCCGTGGGCTTTCCGCCACGCGCGCCGGTAATCCTCCATCTCCACCAGATCCCGGGCCGGGAAGGGGAGGGCGTCCAGATTGGTGATCAAGGGCCGCGGCGCGGTGGCGATCACCTTTCCATCCGGCCCTCGCAGCCGCAACCCGGGGATCTCCCGTAGGTCCCGTGGGGCCTCCGGCCGGCCGAAGAGATGATCCGCCAGCTCCTGAATGGTGAGCTCTCCTTCGTCGAAGACCACCACGTCCACCGGGAACTCCCCTTGGCTACCCCGGTAGCCGAGGTAGCGCTCCGGCAGCCCGGTGGGGTCCGGGCCGCCCATCATGACCGTGGCCCCGTAGCGGTGCGCGATCTCGGCCAATATGAGGGCGTGGCGTCGGATGGTGATGAGCGAGGTGATCCCCACCACCGGCGGACGCCGGCGCCGCATGTAGTCCTCGAACTCCGTGTAATCCTGGCGGAACGTGCAGTCGAAGAGCTCCACCGCATAGCCCCGCTCCCGCAGCACAGCAGCCAGATACATGAGGCCCAGGGGGAAATAAGGGGTCATCAGGCGGCGTTCCACCGGGTCTTTGGCGATGAAGAGGGGATAGACCAGCGTAATCTCTGGGCGCATCCGGGCCATCTCCTAGCTCAAGGGTTGGCTCTCCTCTCCCCGCGGATCCGCAAGGCCCTACAAGCACCAGCGGCGGAATCGCTCTGCGAACGCGGCCATGGTTCGCCGGCCGTGGCCGTTGAAATGGCCCTGGCAGTGGTCGGGATCGAAGCGAACCTCGTCTCCCTTCCGGGCGCTGAACTTGCGGATCTTGCGCCGCATCTCCCAGGCCTCCAACCAGGCGCCAGGGGGCGTGCGGCCGATGGCCTCTAAGCCGGCGCGGATCCATCGCCCCCGGGATGGGGTCACCTCGGCCGACCAGGGCGGACCGTCGGCATTGGGGAGGAACCGGGTTGTCCAGGCGTTCTGCGCGCGCATGCGCCGGTAGATCGTGCCCCCGAAGAGCGGGATCATTTGGGCCATCTCATGGGCGGTGAACAGATTGCGGTCTTTAAGGACCAGCGCCCGCTCGGAGAGGAAGTAATTCGGGCACAGGGTGACGCCGTGCCGAGCGGCCCA
>JBEPYX010000151.1:0-5100 GCA_041641155.1 Thermoflexus sp. | reverse complement strand
CGGTGCGGGCGTTCGTGGAGGAGGTGCTCGGGTGAGCAGGGGGCTGCACGTGCGGGACTTCGGCGGGGAGGGCCCGCTCATCCACCTGGCGGTGGCCAACGGATTCCCACCGGCGTGTTACCGGCCGCTGATGCGGGCCCTGGCTGCCGTCGGGCACGGGGTGAGCCTCCTTCCCCGCCCCCTCTGGCCGGACAGGGACGGGCCTCGGTGGGGGATCACCTGGCACACTCTGGCGGAGGACCTCATCGCTGCCTTTGATGCGCAGGGCTGGCGCGAGGTGGTCGGGATCGGCCATTCGATGGGCGCGGTGATCACGATGATCGCCGCCGTGCGGCGTCCCGATCTCTTCCGGGCCATCGTCCTGATGGATCCGGTGCTGCTGGACCCGAAGGTGCTGGGGCTGTTCCGGATCCTGCGGGCGCTGGGCCTGGGACCTCGGCTCCACCCTCTGGCCCGGCGGGCGCGCCGTCGCCGGCGGGTCTGGCCGGATCGGGCTGCCGCCGCTGCTCACCTTCGGTCGCGCCCCCTGTTCGCGACTTGGCATCCGGAGGCGTTCGCTGGCTATCTGGAGGAAGGGTTACGCCCTGCCCCAGACGGCCAAGTGACGTTGGCCTATCCACCGGAGTGGGAAGTCCATCTCTTCGTCCACGTCCCCCACGACGCCTGGCGGTTCGTCCCGCGGATCCCGGTGCCCACCCTCGTGTTGCGGGGCGCGGCGACGGATACCTTCACGGCCGAGTCTGAGGCTCGCTTCCGCCGCCTGAAGCCCGACGCCTCCTTTGGAGTCCTCCCGGGGAGCCACCTCTTCCCGATGGAGCGGCCGGAGGAGACCGCCGAGGCGATCCGGGCGTGGATGGCCTCCATCGAACGGGGGGCCCGCGGGGTGCGGATCGCGGGCTTGTTGCGGGAGAACTCGATCGCGCGGCAGGAGGATCGTTCATGGGCTACACCATCCGACGGGTAGCGGTGATCGGCGCAGGGACGATGGGCGCAGCCATCGCGGCCCATCTGGCCAACGCGGGATTCCCGGTGGACCTGCTGGACATCCCCCCGAAATCCCTGACGCCGGAGGAGGCGGCCAAGGGCCTGACGCTGGATCATCCGACGGTGCGGGACCGCATCGCCCGGGCCGGCCTGGAGCGGGCGAAGACGGCCCGGCCGGCGGCTTTCTTCGTGGAGGAGCGAGCGCGGCTCGTCCGGATCGGAAATACCGAGGATCACTGGGATCGGCTGCGGGAGGCCGATTGGATCATCGAGGCGGTGGTAGAGGATCTGACGGTCAAACGGGAGGTGATGGCCCGCATCGAGGCGGTGCGCAAACCGGAGGCCATCGTCACCACCAACACCTCCGGCCTCCCCCTGCGGGAGATCGGCGCCGGCCGCTCGCCCGAATTCCTCGCCCACTTCGCCGGCACTCATTTCTTCAACCCACCCCGCTACTTGAAGCTGGTGGAGCTGATCCCCGGCCCGGCCACGAAGCCTGAGGTCCTCGAGACCCTGCAGCGCATCCTGGAGGTCCGCCTGGGCAAGCGGGTCGTGCGGGCCAAGGACACCCCCAACTTCATCGCCAACCGCATCGGCTTCATCGCCGGGGCCTTCACGAACCAGTATGCGCTGCAGAACAGCTACACTGTGGAGGAAGTGGACGCCCTCACCGGCCCGCTGATCGGCCGGCCGAAGACAGCCACCTTCCGGTTGCTGGACCTGGTGGGCCTGGACGTGGCGGCCTATGTGGGCCAGCACAGCATGGCGGCCTTGGCCCATGACCCCTTCGTGGCCATGGTGAAGGATTCTCCCATGGGCCGGGTGATGGCGGCCATGATCGAGCGGGGGTGGCTCGGGAACAAGGCGGGGCAGGGGTTTTACAAGCGGGTGGAGACCCCCGAGGGGCCCCAGTATTGGCCTCTCAACCTGGAGACCCTGGAATACGAGCCGCCGCGCAAGCCGCGCTGGGACTCGGTGGGGCAGGCTTTGAAGATCGAGGACCTGCGGGAGCGTCTCCGCTTTCTGGCCGCCCAGGAGGACCGGGCGGCGCAGCTCGTGCGGGATGTGCTGGATTTCTTCCTGGCCTACGCAGCCTACGTGGCGCCGGAGGTCGCCGACGACATCGTGGCAGTGGACCAGGCGATCCGCTGGGGCTTCAACTATGAGCTGGGCCCCTTCGAGACCTGGGACGCGCTAGGGGTGGCGGAGACGGCCGCCCGCATCGAGGCCCGGGGCTGGCCGCTGGCGGAGTGGGTGCGGACGTTCCTCGCCGCGGGGAACCGGACGTTCTATCAGTATGAGAACGGCCGCGTCGTGGGATACTACGACTTCCGGACGGGGAGCTACCGTCCCTGGATCCCCCACCCGCGGGTCATCGTCCTCAAGGACCTTAAGGCCGAGGGCCGGGTCCTGGAGCGCAACCCCAGCGCCAGCCTCATCGATCTAGGCGACGGCGTGCTCGGCTTAGAGTTCCACACCAAGGCCAACGCCCTTGACCCGGACATCTTCGCCCTGATGCAGCGGGCCCTGGAGCGGCTGGACCGAGAGGACTGGGCGGGGATGGTGATCGGGAACCAGGGGGAGCACTTCTGCGCCGGGGCCAACGTCTTCCTCATCGCTGCCTCAGCCCAGCAGGGCATGTTCGAGGCCATCGAGCAGGGCGTGCGGGCGATGCAGAACCTGATGATGACCATGCGGTATTTCCACAAGCCGATCGTCGTCGCCCCCTTCGGGATGACCCTGGGCGGCGGCGCCGAGGTGGCCATGCACGGGGCCCGGATGGTGGCCGCCGCCGAGACCTACATCGGCCTGGTGGAGGTGGGGGTGGGACTGATCCCGGCCGGGGGCGGGTGCAAGGAGATGATCCGCCGGGTGCTGACCCCGGTGATGCAAACGGAGAACGCGGACCCGCTGCCCTTCCTGCGGCGGATCTTCGAGACCATCGGGACGGCAAAGGTGGCGACCAGCGCCGAGGAGGGCCGGGCCCTGGGCTTCCTCGGCGAGGGGGATCGCATCGTGATGAACCCGGACTTCCTGCTGGAGGAGGCCAAGCGGGAGGTGCTGCATCTGGCCGAATCCGGCTACCGGCCGCCCCTCAAGGCCAGGCTCTACGCTGCCGGGCGGGATCTGCTGGCGGCCCTGCGGGTGGGGGTCTGGCAGATGCGGGAGGCCCGCTACATCAGCGAGCACGACGCCAAGATCGGGGAGAAGCTGGCCTACGTGCTGTGCGGCGGGGATCATCCCGAGCCGATGTGGGTGGACGAGGAGCACTTCCTCGATCTGGAGCGGGAGGCCTTTCTCTCCCTGTGCGGCGAGCCGAAGACCCAGGAGCGGATCTGGCACTTTCTCCAGACCGGGCGCATCCTGAGGAACTGAGGCGTTTCGTTCGCTCCGGGGGATCTTCCATCTGCGGAGGAGGCGTAGGATGCGCGAGGCGGTGATCGTCTCCGGCGTGCGGACAGCGGTGGGGAAAGCCAAGAAGGGGACGTTGCGGGCCACCCGCCCGGAGGCTATGGCGGCGGCGGTGATCGCGGAGGCCCTGCGGCGGGCCCCAGGGGTGGAGCCGGCGATGGTGGACGATGTGATCCTGGGCTGCGCGATGCCGGAGGGGCATCAGGGGCTCAACATCGCCCGCATCGCCGCCCTCAAGGCCGGGCTCCCGGTCAGCGTCCCTGCGATGACCATCAATCGGTTCTGCTCCTCTGGGCTCCAGGCCATCGCCCTGGCGGCGGAGCGGATCATGAGCGGGGGGGCGGAGGTCATCATCGCCGGCGGGGTGGAATCCATGTCGCTGGTGCCGATGACTGGCTTTACCCTGCGGCCTGACCCGGAGTTGGCGGTGGCCTGGCCGGAGGTGTTCATCAGCATGGGGCTGGGGACGGAGCGTCTGGCGGAGCGGTTCGGCATCTCCCGCGAGGAGGCCGACGCCTTCTCCCTGCGCAGCCACCAGCGGGCCATTGCTGCCATCGAGGCGGGCAAGTTCCGGGAGGAGATCGTCCCCCTGGAGGTGGAGGTGGTGGAGCGGGGGGAGGATGGTCGGGCGGTCCGCCGCCGGGTGATCTTTGACACCGATGAGGGGCCGCGGCGGGACACGTCGTTAGAGGCCCTTTCCCGGCTCCCGCCGGCCTTTAAGAACGGCGGGGTGGTCACGGCGGGGAACGCCTCGCAGATGAGCGATGGGGCGGCAGCGGTGGTGGTGATGGAGCGACGGCGGGCGGAGGCCATGGGCCTGAAGCCCATCGCCCGGTTCGTCGCCTTCGCCGTCGCGGGGGTGCCGCCGGATCTGTTCGGCATCGGCCCGGTGGAGGCGATCCCGAAGGCCCTGCGGATGGCCGGGCTGCGGCTGGAGGACGTGGACCTGATCGAGCTGAACGAGGCCTTCGCCGCCCAGGCCCTGGCGGTGATGCGGCAGCTGGAGATGGACCCGGAGCGGGTGAACGTGAACGGTGGGGCCATCGCCCTGGGGCATCCGCTGGGATGCACTGGCGCCAAGCTGACGGTCCAGATCCTCAACGAGCTGCGCCGGAGGGGCGGCCGCTACGGGATGGTAACGATGTGCATCGGGGGTGGCATGGGCGCGGCGGGGATCTTTGAGATGCTTTAGGCTCGGCGGGCTTTTATCGGGGAGCGCGCCGACGCGGCGGCCCCGGCGGGTGGCCCTCCGGTGCCGCGACCGATCTCCTCCTGCCGGCCGTCCCGCAGTCGGTATCCGACGATGGGGGCCAGGCCGAGGAAGCGGGGGATCCCCTGCTCCACGCGCTGGCCCTAAGGGGGTTGGTCGGGTAGGCCTGCACCACGATCAGCTGGTCTTCGGGGTCATCCGTGAACGCCGCGCCCTGGGTGTGGGGTCCTGGCAGGCCGGGCCAGATGGGGTTGCTGGGGGCGTCATAGGCGTAGGTGATTTCAAAGTCACCCCCCGGCCGTTGCATCGCTGGGTCGTCGTTGGCTCCCAGCGGATGCGGTTCCCCGCCGCCTCGGATTCATAGACGGCTTGGAAGCCCTCGCTCTCCCTCATGCCAGTCCGTCGCTGCAGCGGGTCGTCGGTGTGATGCTCCACGACCACGGGCGGGCCCCTTCCGCGCGCGTTACAATAATACACAGGCCGCGCAGGATCCG
>JBEPYX010000150.1:0-5127 GCA_041641155.1 Thermoflexus sp. | reverse complement strand
CTTTGATGCCCTCGGCGATCTCATCCGCACGGGCCCCACAGGGACGAACGTCAACGACATCGGGGTGCTGCTCGTCGAGCCGACCTCAGCGGGTTGATCCCGCTTCCGCCGCAGAGCCGCCTATTGAATGTGGGATCCAAAAGATCGAGAAGGCCCTGCCGCGCCGGGGAGCCGATGCGGAATTATAATCGGGGATAAGCGAGGGCATCGCGCCCTCTCCGCTGAGGCGGATCCCGATAGGAGGTCTCCCTCGATGAACGTGACCATCGCGCAGTCGGCCTTCGAGCGAGCCCTTTCGATCGCCGGCCGGGCGGTCCCTTCCCGGGCGACCCTCCCCACCCTGACCCACGTCCTGCTCCAGGCGGAGCCCGGTCGCCTCAAGGTGGCCGGGACCGATCTCAATCTGGCTATCATTACATGGGAAGAGGCGCTCGTCTCCCAGCCCGGCGGCATCACGGTCCCGGCGAAGCCCCTGGCGGAGTTCGTCGGCGCCCTTCCCGACGAGCCGATCCACCTCCGGGTGAACCAGGAGACCTGGACCCTTCAGATCGTCTGCGGGTCCTATGAGACCGCGATGAAGGGGTTGGATCCGGAGGAGTATCCCATTCTTCCGGATGTGGAGGGGGACGGCTTCGCCCTGGACCCGGAGGATTTCCGGACCGCGATCGACCAGGTGACGTTCGCCGCCGCCACGGACGAGACCCGTCCGATCCTGACTGGGGTGCTGATCCGTCGGGAGGAGGGCGACCGCTCCGGCCGGGCTCCAGCTTCCTTGATTCTAGTGGCGGCCGATGGCTACCGGCTCTCGGCGAAGACCCTTCCGGCCCTGCGGGCCCCTGAGGGCCCCTTCTCGGTGATTGTCCCGGCGAGCGCCCTAGAAGAGGTAGGGCGTTTGCTGAAAGGGGAGACGGAGCCCATCTCGATGATGGCGTTGCGGGGGCGGAACCAAGTGGGCTTCCGGACGAGCCGCGCCGCCGTGCTCTCCCAGCTGATCGAGGGGCAGTTCCCGGATTTCCAGGCCATCATCCCGAAGCGATGGGAAACCCGGGTGGAGATCTCGCGGGATGCGTTGCTGAAGGCGTGCAAAGCGCTCAGCGTGTTCGCCCGTGAGATGTCCAACGCGGTGCGGTTGATCTTCATCCCTGGGGAAGGGGATCGGCTGGGGCAGGCCCTGCTGCAGTCCCGATCCCCGGAGAAGGGGGAGACGCGGGTGGTCATCGATGCGCTGGTGGAGGGGAACCGGTTGGAGATCGCGTTCAATGTGCGGTTCCTGATGGATGTGCTGGAGGCCATCGAGGGCGATCGGGTGGCCCTGGAGATGACCACGGCCCAATCGCCGGTCAAGGTCCTTGCCGTCGGGGATCCTTCGTTCGTGCATGTGGTGATGCCGATGTTCTTGTGAGCCCCTGGGAAGCGGGAGGCAACGGGCCATGGCGCCCACACCGAGAGCGCCCCGTTCCCCCGTCCAGGCGCCCACGCCGTCGGAAAGACCCGGGCTTTCCGATCGGCCACATCGCCGGATCGGGGACGAAGGGGGGCGCGGTGGACGTCGGATGGGTTCTGCTGGTGAAGGGAGTTCCAGCGTCTGATCATCCGGCCAGGAGGAGGAGGGAAATGTATCACAAACTGATCATCGCGGGGCACCTGGGAACGGATCCGGAGATGCGCTATACCCCGGAGGGGACGCCGGTGACCTCGTTCCGGATGGCCAGCAACATCCGGTATCGGGATGCGAGTGGAGAGCAGCGGGAGGAGACGATCTGGTTCCGGGTCTCGGTCTTCGGCCGGCAAGCGGAGATCGCCAACCAGTATCTGCAGAAGGGACGGCCGGTGCTGGTGGAGGGGCGGCTGCGTCCGGATCCCCAGACGGGGAACCCTCGGATCTTCCGGCGCTCCGATGGCACGGCGGGGGCGGTGTATGAGGTGCGGGCGGATCGGATCGTCTTCATCGGGCCGCGGCCCGCCGAGGCCCCGCCGGCAGTGGAGGCCGAGGAGCCGGTGTTGGAGGAGCCCGGTTCCATCGAGGAGGAGGAGATCCCCTTCTGAATGAAGGGGCCGCCGGGCCCCGCGGGGCGTGCTCCGCGGGTGGGGAGGGGGCGCGAGGTCGTCGTGCCCCCTCGTTTGTTGTGTGCGGAGATCTCGACATGGAGGGGGGCGGATGCCCTGGGAGGAGTTGGAGGCCATCGCCCGGGAGATCCACGCGGCCCTGGAGGCGAAGAACGCCGCGCGGGACGCCGCGCTGGTGCGTTGTCGGGAGCTGACCCGACTGTGCGCCCTTTCGATCCGCGCGGTCCACCGGGAGGAATACGAGGAGGGGAAGCGGCTCCTGGAGGAAGCACGGCAGGCCGCCGTCGTCCTGCAGACGGATCTGGCGCCTTTCCCGGAGCTGCTCTACGCCGGCTACGCCCAGGACGCGCTGAAGGAGTGGGTGGAGGCTTCCATCGTTTACGCGATCGTGACCGATCGCCCCTTGCCCGGGCCACGGGAGCTGAACGTCTCCGAGGCGGCCTACCTCAACGGCCTGGCGGAGGCGGCCACGGAGCTCCGCCGCCGCATTCTGGACCTGATCCGGACGGATCGCTTCGAGGAAGCGGAGCGCCTGCTGCGGGCGATGGACGAGATCTATGAAGTCCTGATCACCATGGATTACCCCGATGCCCTCACTGGGAACCTGCGCCGCGCCACGGATGTGGTGCGGGGGACTCTGGAGCGGACGCGGGGGGAGCTGACCCTCAGCCTGCGCGAGCATCGGTTGCAACATGCCCTTCAGCGGATCGAGGCCCGCCTGGATCCAGGCGAGCCTTCCAACCCATGATGGGGAGCGGGCCGCCGGCCTCTACCGAACCTCGATGGGTAGCAGGGGGGCCGGGACCGCTTGCCCGTCCTCCGTCCAGGCGGACGCGGTGAACACGTGCGCCCCGGGCGCCAGCGGCCACCACGCCCGATAGGGCGGCTGGGTCCACTCCACCCACAGCTGCCCGTCCACCTCCACCCGGACCCGTTGGGGCAGCCCGGGGCCGATCCAGTGGAGCTCCACCAGGAGGCGCTGTGCCTCCGGGGCCAGATGGGGGACGCGCCGGAAGATCCCCCCGATGGGAGGGGAGACCCAACGCAGGACAGCGTGGTCCGTCGCCCCTGCGTAAGCCTCCACGGGTGGCATGGGAAGCCTGTTCTCCTGCGCCCACTTCCACGCCGCCGGCGGCCACATCACGAACACCCGCTCCTCCACCGCCTCCGGTGGCGTCTCCGGCCCTGCCAGCCCCCCTGTCCGCCGATCGATCCGCAGCCGCCGGTACAGGTCGTCCGGCTCCCTTGGCTCCGTCCCCACGATGAACCACTCCTCGCGGGTCTGCGGGCAATCCGGGGTGGGCCGCTTCCCCGACAGCGCGCACACGGTGACCTGGTGCACACCCTCAGGAATAAGGAAATCCCGCACCGGCAGCCCCCGGTGGAGCAGCTCCATCACCGCGTGCCAGATGGGCGCCGCGCCGGTCACCCCCGAGACCTCCCGCAGGGGGGTCCGGTCCACGTTCCCGATCCACACCCCCACCACCCAATCCGGCGTGTAGCCGATCGTCCAGTTGTCCCGCCAGTCGCTGCTGGTCCCCGTCTTGACCGCCGCCGGCCGGGAAAGGTTCAGGGGGCTCCAGGATCCGAACCCCAGGGCCCGCGCCGCGGGATCTTTCAGGATGTCTGTGATGAGGAACACGACCCGTGGGTCGAGGACGGGAGGGCCGGGCTCCATGGGCGCCGCATACCGGAGCCGCCCCCAACGGTCCCGGACCTCCCGAATCAGGCGGGGGGTGACGCGGCGGCCTCCGTTGGCCAGCGCCGCGTAGGCCGCGGTGAGATCCAGCAGCCGCACCTCGCCCCCTCCGAGGGTCAGGGCGAGCCCGTATTGACTGGGCGGGCCCGCCAGCCGGACGCCCAACTGATCCAGCAACTCCACCAGGCGGGGGACCCCCACCTGCTCCAGCACCACGACGGCGGGCACGTTCAGCGAAGAGGCCAGCGCCACGCGCGCCGAGACCGGCCCGTGGTAGCGCCGGTCATAATTGACGGGCTGATAGCTCTCGCCCTCGGCGGTGAGGAAGGTGTGGGGGAGATCCCAGAGGAGGGAGGCGGGGGTCAGCAGCGGCCCGTTGCGCGGGTCGAAGGCGAGGGCGTACGTGAAGGGCTTAAGGGCGGAGCCGGGCTGGCGCGGGATCCGTGCGCCATCCACCGCGCCCTGGATGGCGGCGTCGAAATAATCCGGGCTGCCCACCATCGCCAGGACCTCTCCGGTTTGGGGGTGGAGCACCACCACCGCCCCGTTGCGGGCCCCTCCCCCCGGGCGATCCGGCCGGGGGCGGTTGATCTCCTCCAGCTGCCACCGCAGGATCGCGGTGATGGCCTCGTTCCACGCCAGGTCCAGGGTGGTGGTCACCACCCAGCCTTCCTCGAACATCGCCTCCCCGCCGAATTGCTCCACGAGGGCCTCGCGGACCGCCATCACAAAGTGGGGGGCGTGGATGGGGAACGGTGCGGCAGCGAAGCGCAACCGCTCGGCGGCCGCCACCTCGGCTTCCGCCGGGGAGAGGAAGCGGTGTCGGACCATGAGGCGGAGCACCTGCTGGCGGCGCTCCTCCGCCGCCTGCGGTTGGGTGAAGGGATCGTAACGGCCGGGGGATTGGGGCAGGCCGGCCAGGAGGGCGCATTCTGCCAGGTCCAGCTCGGCGGCGTGCTTGCCGAAATACGTGAGGGCCGCCGCCTCGAGCCCGTAGGCGAAGTGCCCGTAAAAGACCGTGTTCAGATAGATCTCGAGCAGCTCCTCCTTCCCATAGCGCCGGCTGAGCGCCAGCGCCAGGATGGCCTCCCGCGCCTTCCGGCGAAGGGTGCGCGCGGTCCGCTCATCAGGGGGCAGCAACAGGGAGCGGGCGATCTGTTGGGGGATGGTGCTGGCCCCGGACACCGTGCCTTCCCCCCGCAGGTTGGCCCACAACGCCCGCAGGATGGCAAGCGGATCCACGCCCGGGTGTCCGTAGAAGCGGGCGTCCTCCGTGGCCAGGGTGGCGGCGATGCAGGATGAAGGGATCTGGCGGAGGGGGATCCAGGTGTGGCGCCCCTGGTGGGGGTGGGCGATCTCGT
>JBEPYX010000149.1:1945-5137 GCA_041641155.1 Thermoflexus sp. | reverse complement strand
GAGGTGATCACCACCACCGAGCTGTTCAAGTTCGAGCAATACGGGATGGAAGGCGGTCGGATCGTCGGCCGCCTCGTGCCCACCGGGATCCGCCCGCGCTTCATGGACCGCCTGGAGGCCGCCGGCATCCGCTTGCCGCCCTCGATCTTCGGCGTCGGGCGGAGGTAAGGGGGGCGCCATGGCCTGGCAGACCTACGTACTGATCGGCGGAGGGGTTCTGATCCTCCTCCTGCTGCTCCTTTACATCTTCGGGGGCGAAGAGGAGGAGATCGTCGAGCGCCTGGAGCGGTATGTCGGTCCCGCGCCGGGCGGCCGCGAGGTCGCGCCGCCGCGCAGCCCCCAGCGGAGGACGCTGCCCCTCACCGAGGCCGTGAACCGGATGATCGCTGGGCGGGGGTTCGCGGAGGACCTGAAGGTTCAGCTGGCCCGCGCGGACCTGAAGCTCACGCCGGCCGAGTTCCTCGCCATCCAGATCATCATGGCGGCCATCGGCTTCATCGCCGCCCAGCTTTTCTTCCGGTTCCTCCCACTGGCCCTGCTGGGCCTGATCGCGGGCTTCTTCGCGCCGCGCCTGTATGTGGCCCAGCGGCAGCGGCGCCGGCTGCAGGCCTTCAACGCCCAACTGGGCGACGCCATCAACCTGATGGTCAACGGGCTGCGCGCCGGCTACAGCGTCCTCCAGGCGATGGAGGCCGTCGCCCGGGAGCTTCCCCCTCCCATCTCCACCGAGTTCGACCGCGTGGTCAAAGAACAGCAGCTCGGCCTCCCACTGGACCAGGCCCTCCGGAACATGCTGCGCCGCGTGCACAGCGATGACCTGGAGATGCTGGTCACCGCCATCCTGATCCAACGGGAGGTGGGAGGGAACCTAGCAGAGATCCTGGACACCATCAGCTTCACCATCCGCGAGCGGGTGCGGATCAAGGGGGAGATCCGCGTGCTGACAGCCCAGCAGATGATCAGCGGTTACGTGTTGATTGCTCTGCCCATCGCGCTGGGCCTTATCCTGTTCGGGATCAATCGGGACTACATGTTGAATTTCTTCAACAGCGGGATCCTGGGTTACCTCCTGATCGTATGCACGGCGGTGATGATGTTGATCGGCTACTTCGTGATCCAGCGGATCGTGCGGATCGAGGTGTGAGAGGATGTTGAGCACCGTTGTGATCCTGGGTGTCCTGGCCCTGGGGGTGATCGCCCTGGCCCTGGTCATCGGCTTGAGCGCCCCCCGGGAGGAGGAGCTGCTCCAGGCCCGCCTGGCGGAGTTCGCCGCCCGGGATGTGCCGGTCACCCTGGAGGAGATCGAGCTCTCCATCCCCTTCACCCAGCGGGTGATCGTCCCCATCCTCCGCCAGATCGCCGAGTTCATCGGCCGTTTCACCCCGCAATCCATCATCGAGGACACCCGCCGTCGGCTGGAGCTGGCCGGCAACCCGGCCTTCCTGGGCCTCCGCCTGGGGGCGGCGGAGTTCTTCGTCCTGCAGCTCCTCGCCGGCCTGGGGCTCTTCGGCCTCGCTTACGTGCTGCTGCTTCGGGCCCCTCCGCTGCAACACTGGGGGTTCAGCCTCGCCCTCGGGGGGCTGGGGTTCCACTACCCCCGGCTCTGGCTGAACCAGCAGATCGCGCGACGCAAGAAAGAGATCCTCAAAACCCTGCCGGACGCCCTGGACCTCCTGGTGATCTGCGTGGAGGCCGGCCTGGGCTTCGACGCCGCCATGCAGCGGGTCGCAGAGCGCTGGAACAACGAGCTGGGGAAAGCGTTCGCCCGGGTGCTACAGGAGATCGCCCTGGGACGCTCCCGGAAGGATGCCCTGCGAGACATGGCCGCCCGCGTGGATCTCCCGGAGATGACCACCTTCGTCGCCGCCATCATCCAGGCCGAGCAGCTCGGGGTGAGCATCGCCAAGGTGCTCCACATCCAGGCGGATCAGATGCGCCTGCGCCGACGGCAGCGCGCGGAGGAGCTGGCCCGACAGGCCCCGATCAAGATGCTCTTTCCCCTCGTCTTCTTGATCTTCCCGGCGTTGTTCGTCGTCCTCCTCGGGCCGGCCCTGCTGATCGTGATCAAGCAGTTCGGCGGCGGCTTCCTGCCCTGAGCAGATCGCCCGGATCCTTCGTCCGATGCGGTTCCGGACACGCGGCCGACCCCGGCTCCCCGCTCCCCTCCTTCGCCCGATCGCCCGCCTCGCGGAGGGGATCCTGGATCTGGTGTTCCCCCCTCGCTGCGCCGGCTGCGGGCGCCCCGGGGGATCGTGGTGCCCGGCCTGCGCCGCCGCCCTTCCCATCACGCCCCCGGTTTGCTCCCGGCGCGGGATCCCCTGGGGGGACGGCGAGCGCTGCCCACGCTGCCGGGAGGACCCCCTGCAATTGGACGGGGTGCGATCCTGCTACGCCTATCGCGGGCCGATCCGACGGGCCCTGCACCGGCTGAAATTCCACGGCCGATATCGCACGGCCCAGGCCTTGGCCCCCCTGATGGCCGAAGGCTGGCGGCGCTTCGCCATGGAGGCCGACATCTTGGTCCCTGTGCCAGCGCCCCCCGCCCGACAACGGCATCGCGGGTACAATCAAGCGGCGATGCTCGCCCGCGCGCTGGCGGAGCACCTCGTTCTCCCCCTATGTCCCGGCGCCTTGCATCGGGCCCGCGCCACCCCCTCCCAGGTAGGCCTCTCCTATCGCGCCCGCCGGGAGAACATGCGGGGCGCCTTCTTTGCCGATCCCCTCGGGGTGCGAGGGCAGCGCGTGGTGGTCGTGGACGATGTGTGCACCAGCGGCGCGACGCTGGAGGCATGCGCGGCCGCCCTCTACCAGGCGGGGGCGATATCGGTCTGGGGGTTCACCCTCGCGCGGGCGCTTTTGGAGCAGCCCTCCCCCTATGGAGGCGCCCCGCTCCTCCCAGATGAGAGGATCCCAGATCCTTCAACACGGGGAGGCGCACGATGGAGTTGATCATCCGCGGACGGAACGTCGAGATCACGGAGTTCATCGAGAACTACGCGCGGAAACGGATCGCGCGGCTGGAGCGGTTCCTGCCGACCATCTCCCAGGCAGAGCTGGAGCTGGCTCAGGAGAAGACCCGCGATCGGGATCAGCGCCAGATCGCCCAGCTCACGCTGCGAATGACCCCCGGCCTGCTGCTACGGGCGGAGGAACGCCACGCGGACCTGCTGGCGGCCATCGACCTGGTGGTGG
>JBEPYX010000149.1:0-1935 GCA_041641155.1 Thermoflexus sp. | reverse complement strand
CGGAGCCCTCCGCCGCACGGGAAGCCGGCGAGCCCACGGGGCGCATCGTGAGGGTCAAACAGTTTGAGATCACCGCCATGACGCCGGAGGAGGCCATTGAGCAGATGGAGCTCCTCGGCCACGATTTCTTCATCTTCTACAACCCGGAGACCGCCAGCATCAACCTGGTCTACCGCCGGCGGGACGGCAACTATGGGCTGATCCAGCCGAAGCTGGCGTAGCGATGGAAGACGCGGGGTCAGGGGGCCGCAGGGGCCAGATAGGGCTCCGCCACCCACCCTTCCCACGTCCCCATCTCCGTTCGCACCCGCCGCCATCGCAGGCCGTCGGCCTCAACCGATTCCGGGAAGGCCCACAGGGGGGTCCCCTCGGCGAGCACGGTGATCACCGCATGCGAGACCCCTGGGCCTTCCCGAAGCCGCAGGCCCGCCCCTCCCGTCCCGGCCACTACCACCCGCTGCGGGCCCGCCGTGGGAGTCGGGGAGGGAACGATCGTCGGCGTCGCAGCGAGGGAGCGGGTGACCAGGATCACCTGGGCGGATGCGGTGGGGGGCGGCCGGCGGGCGGCCGGGCGGAGTTGGGATGCCCCCACCCACAGGCCTAGGAGGAACAATCCTCCGGCGATCAACAGAGCGAGCCGCTTGGCCATTGCGCCCGATCGCTGGATCGCAGCTCCGACGAGGGAGGATCGGAGGCCGATGCCGTCTTTGCACCCCTCGAGGGCAACCCCGTTGCAACGAAAGGAGGCGATCCGAGAAAAGTCCCTACCCCCAGAAGGGCGGGTGCTCCAGGCGCCAGAGCGCCCAGAGGGCGAACCCCCCGACGATGCCCCCGATCAGATAGCTCTCCAGGGCCCCCGCCATCGCGATGAATAGGGCCAGACCCCCCAACGTGGCTTGCGCCAGATACAGCACGAGGACGGCTTCGCGATGGGTGAGCCCGGCCCGCACCAGCCGATGGGAGAGATGATCTTTCCCCGGCGAGGTCAGCGGGTTCAGGCCCCGGCGCAGCCGCGAGAGGATCACCAAGAGAGTGTCGAAAATGGGGACCCCCAGAACCAGCACCGGGACCATCCAGGTGACGAAGGCGACGTTGCCGGGGAAGCGCAGCTTGATCCCCAGCACGGCCATCAGGAACCCGAGGAACATGCTCCCGGCATCCCCCATGAAAATCGAGGCCGGGTTGAAGTTGTAGCGCAGGAAGCCGATGCACGCGCCCAGCACAGCGGCCGAGAGCGCCCCCACGAGATATTGGCCGTTCAAGGCGGCCAGGAGCAGGAAGAAAGCTGCCGAGACCGCCCCGATCCCCCCGGAGAGGCCGTCCATGTTGTCGATCAAGTTGAAGGCGTTGGTGATCCCCACCAGCCAAAGCAGCGTGACGAGGATGTTCAGGATCGGCCAGGGGAAGAGCGAGACCATCACCCCGGTGGCCATCACGACGGCGGCGACCGCCGCCTGACCGAGCAACTTGATCAGCGGCCGCAGCCCCCACCGGTCATCCCAGATCCCCAGGAAGGAGACCGCTGTGGCTCCCACCAAGACCCCAGCCAGCTGAGGGAGGTTGTAGCGGTCCTCCAGGACGAGAAGGGCGATCAACACGGCGAGGTAAAGGGCCGCCCCGCCCAGGAGCGGCATCGGCCGGGTGTGGAGCTTGCGAGGGGCGGGATGATCCACCATCCCGATCCGGAAAGCCACCGCGCGGGCCACCGGCGTGGCCAGCATGGCGATGGCCATCGCGCTGAGGAGGATCATCAGCCAGACGGTTTGCGCCCGCATCGGACGGACGGTCTCCAGGTTTTCCTATGGAGCGCGCGCCCTTCGCTCCGCGCCACCCCTGCCGGACCGCCGTTTAGCGGCAGACCTGCAGGCTCATCCCATCGATCACTGCCGCGCTCCCCCACCCGCTTCCATTATTGTAAACGCCGATGGTCAACGT
>JBEPYX010000148.1:0-5138 GCA_041641155.1 Thermoflexus sp. | reverse complement strand
TCCGCCCCGGTCGCGGGCCGCTCCATCGTGGGGACCCGCATCCAGAGCACCATCCGACGCGCTATCGGCTCCGTCCCTGCGCGGAGGTCCACGAAGGCCGGGAACGCGCGGCCTACCCATCCTTCCGACGGGAGGGGCAGTGGCCATCCCTCGGGGGCGATCCACACATCGCCCGTCGCCTCGGCCGCCCATGGGCTCCGATGGATCGCCGTCGAGAATCCCCGGAGGGTCCAGCGCCAGAACGCCTCGGCCTCCTCCGCCACGACCACCACCGATATCCCGCCCAGCCATTCCGTCCGGCGCACGGCCTCCGCCCGCAAGAATGCCGCGATCTCCCGCATCGCCGGGGACGCCATCTCAGGCATAGAGAGGCCAGGGACTGGATCCGCCTGCCGGGCCAGCGCGGCGGCCCCCGCGATTTGGGCCAGGGCCACTGCGCCGATGAGGGCAAGCCCCACCCCCAACGCCCAGGAGGTTCGGATCCAGGCAATGAGGGGGTGCTCCCGAGAGGTTTGTGGGGAAGCAGGCGGAGGCATGGGCGCCTCTGAGGAGGAGGCGCGTCCTTCCTCATGGGGTTCCAACCCACGGCCCAGGGCCCAGATCCCCAGCCCCAGCAACCCCAACGCGACCCCAAAGATGAGGCCGCGGGCCGCCTCGCCGTCGGCGTGGGCGCCTATCCCGGCGGCCGTGCCAATGGCGATCAGCCCAATCCCCGCCGCCCCAGCGACCTCCCCCCACCGTCCCCGCCACCCAGTGCCTACGGCCTCCCCGATCCGCTGCAACGCATGCCCGGCCAGCACGATCCAAGGGAGTAACACCACCGGATGCTCCGTGAAGGGGGCCCCCCATCGGGCCAGGCGCAGGCCGATCCCGATCCCCGCCCCCGCCATCGCCGCGATCAGGAAGGGATCCCGCTCCCGGACTGCCCAGACGCCGCCCGCCAGGCCAAGCAGGAGGATGACGGCTTCCGCCCGAAGGAAGGCGAAGAAGCTGTTCCACCCGAAGGGAAGGCTCTCCAGCGAGAAACCGGAGAGCCAGGCCGAGAGCCCATCCACGGTTTCCATCATCCCACTGCCCCGCCATCCTCCCCACGCCCCCAGGAACAGCGCGGTGACCCCGAAGAGCCCCAACGCCCGCCAGCGGGGGAAGGGCGCCTCCGGGGGGTCCAGCCACCTCAACGGAAGCCACATCAGGCACCCGGTCCAGAAGGCGGGGCCCGCCGCCGCCCCGAGCCCCAGCGCCACCGCGACCCAGACCCAGCGGGAAGGATGGGGGCTGCGCCACGCCGCCAATGCCGCCGCTAGCGCCGCCGCTGCGACGATCCCACCATCGAGGAAGCGAGAAGCCATCAGCGCGGAAGGGGAGATCGCCCACAGCCATGCCGCCCCGACCGCCGCCATCCGGCCCATCGGGCGCAGGAGCGCCCAGAGGGCAACGACGGCCAGCGCGCCCGCCAGCGCTGCACCGGAACGCATCCAGCCATCATCAGGGCCGAAGATCGCGAAGACCGTGGCGTTCCACCCGGCCAGCAACGGGCTGCCCCCGGGCGGCAAGGCCTCTCCGCGCCAGGCTGCCCATGCCTGCCCGGCCTCCAGGGGCGTCGGGGGGCGGAGGCCCAGATCCCACACCCGGAGCAGGAGCGCCAGGCCAAAGAGCCCCCCGAGGATCCACCGCTCCCATCGCTCGCCGGCACCGTCCTCGCCCCTCATTCCCGCCTCCGATAGATCACGGTCTCCCCGCTGCGGAAAACCGGATCCATCAACCGCTCGAACTTCGCCAGGACATTAGGGGAGAACTCCCTCCGCTCCGTGCGGCCGACGATGACATACACGATCCCATATCGGTCCAGGAGGGCCCGCGTCGCCTCCAGATCCGGGGAACGCCAGAGGACCATCAGGTCTGGCTCCCGGCGGCTCATTTCGTCGTACGATCCTCGCCACTGGTGCTCGTGGCCGGCCCACCCCAGCACCGTGGGCAGGCCGGTGTGGGCGGCGAAGCGCCCCCGCTCGGGCTGGAAGGATATCCCCTGCCAGCCTGGGGCTTCTAGAATCACCGGTGTGCCTTGGACATGCCGGTTCAACCACTCGATGGCCGCCAGGTCGTCGGGCGCCTCGATGGCCAGGTAGGCGTATCCGTCCAGGGTCGGCGGCCCGGCGAAGTATCCCGCCTTGATCGGAAGCATCAGCGCCGGATAGAGGGCAGCCAGGGCGATCACGCCCCCGAACAGACCGGCCAGGAGCGGGCGCGCGCGCTTCCCCCATTCCCAGAGCGCGCCCATCCCCCAGGCCAGGGCGATACTCCAGAGCACCCAGGTCTGGTAATAGAACTTGAAGACCGTGTTCATACGGGTGCCGAAGAAGTCCCGTATGAAAACGAACTCCACCGCCCAGGCCAGCGCAGCCCCGAAGGCGATCAGCAACCCCACGAACGATTTCACCCCGCCCTTCCGCCCCCACAGCGTCGCGGCCCCCACGCCCATCCCCGCCAGGAGCATGGGCACCCACGGGCCGCTCCCCGGGAACGGGGTCGGATTCCCCTCCAACATCACCGTCCCGTCCAGCAGCCGCCCTCGCACCCACGGCTCGAGCGCCTTCAGCGAAACCGGCACGCCCGGCAGGGAAAGATTTGCCTTCACCGCCCACCGAACCGCCTCCACCAGCACCCAAACCGGCGCCAGCCCCAGGCCCAGCGTCCCTGCCAACACCATCCCTCCCCACCCCTTCAGATCCAGTGACCGCCGCTGGCGGAGGGCGTCCACCAAGATCAACAGGGTCAGCCCGATCCCCTGAAAGCCGAACATCACCAGGAACTGGGGCAACCGGGTTCCGTTATACAGGTTCGGGAGAAGCCCGCCCGCCTGGGAGCGGAACCCGAGATAGAACGGCAGATACAGCGCGATGCCGAGCCCCAGCACGCCCCCCGCCAGCCCGAGGAGGTCCCACCGGAAGGAGCGCCAGGGACGCCCCGCGCTCCATGCGCCCAACGCCCAGGCGGCCAGCAGCAACCCGGTGTAGATGGGGAAATCCCACGTGTTCAGAAAGGCCAGCCCCCCGAAAGCGATCGGCAGGGCCCAGAACGGCGGGCCGTGGCTATGAAGGAAACGAAGGAGCGCCGGCCACTCCCGGAGAGCGGAGAGGCCGGGGAACCGCTGTGCGGCCTGGAGGGCGGCCAGGGCCAACCCGACCGCCATCAGCACGAAGGGCAGCGCCAGCACATGGGGATGCAGATCGCCCAGCAGGAAGCTGAACTGGGGGAACTCGTCGATGACCTCCTGGTGTTCACCCTGCGGCGTGTAATCGCGCACCACGCGCGAAGCCCGCCACCAGGGCCACAGCCGGCCCTCCGGCGGCCAGCAGGCCGGCCAGGGCCGCGTCCCAGGGGGGGTGTTCAACTCCGGGATGTCCAGCCAGGCCCAGAACGCTGGGTCGCGGATCCAGCCGCACGCGTGGGCCAGGTCCAGGATCGCCTCGCCGTTCCCCGCCAGGCCGACCCAGAAGGCGCTGAGCAGCGCCACCACCGCGGCGGCGCGGGCGTGCCCCGGGCGGTAGAGGGACCACAGGTTCCACCCCAAGCCGGCAGCGGCAAGAAGCGTCAGGGCGAACCATGAGGAAACCCCCAGGTTGAAGGTGAAACGGGTCGGAAGCCCGGAGAGTTCGGTGAGGAATCCCAGCAGGATGTAGCCGAAGTAATAGTAACTGATGGCGAAACCGGACAGCCAGGGATCATGAGGGGGGAACCGATCCGCCCGAACCACGGCGTTGAGGAAAGCCAGCTCCATCGGCTTCTCGGTGTAGGTGATCTCGGGGTTGTAGGCGCGGAAGAGGGTCCAACCGAGGAAGGCGAGGGCGAACCAGAGCTCATAGAAGATCGCCAGGCCGCGCCGCGCCCAGAGCCAGCGCCATGGGGATTCACCGGACCGCTGGGCCAGCCAGAGCCCGAAGGCCAAGACCGCTCCTCCCGCGGCCAGGGCCCCTCCCCGCGAGGCCGGGAGGATCCCCAGGCTCCCGCCCCACCACCACAGAAACCCCATCCCCAGGAGCCCGAGGGGGCGGGCGAAGGCCAGCCCGCGATCCGGGAGGGGACGGAACACCTGAAACGCCAGGGGCCACGCGGCTCCGCCGATGAGCAGCCACAGCCACCACCAAAGGATCGCCTCAACCATCCGGCCCTTCACGAACCTGAGATTGGGCTCTCGGGGAGGGGGCGCGCCTTACCCGGCCCCATCTCCATGAAGGCATGAGGCTGGGCAGCGGACTGCCCAGCCTCATATTCACCCTAGGGCGCTGACGCGTCCGTCTGAGCGATCTTCTTTACGCTATGCGACGTCCAGGCAAGCGCCCTCGGCCCGGCCGCACGTGGAGGCCCTCCCCATAGGCCCCGGCAGCATCGGGGCGATCCCGTTCAACCCATCAACGCCGCCCGCAACCCCTCCATCCGCGCCCGGACGCTGCCGTCCACCACGCGATCGCCGACCCGGACGACCAACCCGCCCAGGATCGTGGGATCCACCCGGAAAACGACCTCGCCGACGGAATCCAGGCGGGCGGAGAGCTCCTTCCGGACGGCTTGCTTTTCCTCTTCCTGCAGCGGGATCGCGCTGATCACCTCCACCCGCTCCCCCTTCAGGCCCCGGAGCTCCTCCAGGAGGCTGGGGGGCACCGCGGTGAAGAACTCCTGGATCAAACGTCGGTGACGGGACTCATCCAGCGCGTCGCCCACCACCCGATGGGCGGCGGCCAGGGCCAAAGCCGCGATCTGCGTGCGCAGCTCCCCTAGGATGCGC
This sequence comes from Thermoflexus sp., assembly GCA_041641155.1. GTDB lineage: Bacteria > Chloroflexota > Anaerolineae > Thermoflexales > Thermoflexaceae > Thermoflexus. Next base: position 355 of record JBEPYX010000148.1, on the reverse strand, counting down.
TCCCGCTCCCGTTCGGCTTCCTCCCGGGCGACCTCCAGGATGCGCTGCGCCTCCGCTCGCGCCTCCGAGAGGATCTGGGCCCGCTGCTGCTCGGCCTGGCGGACGGCTTCGGCGACGATCCGCTGGCGCTCCGCCAGCGCCTGCTCCAGGACCCGCTGGCGCTCCGCTTCCATATTTGCCCGCAGCTGCTCTGCCGCCTTCGCGTCCTCCAGCCCCCTCTCGATCAGTGCCCGCCGCTCCTCCAGCGCCCTCAACACCCGGGGGAAGACGAAGCGGGACAGGAGGAACCAGATGAGCAGGAAGTTGAGGATCTGGGCGATCAGATAGATCGGGTTGATCCCAAGGGCCTCCAAAG
>JBEPYX010000147.1:0-5191 GCA_041641155.1 Thermoflexus sp. | reverse complement strand
GCTCTCCCCGCCCGTGGTCATTGACCACCAGGACTGCAATCAAGCCGGCCAATACGTCTTCGATTGGAAGCGCCGATATTAGCGGGCTTTCCCAGGAACCCATCGCCGCCTGGTGGAGGAAGTCGCGCCCACCGGCGTGGGGAAGCCGCCGAAGGTGGTCCCCGGGCCGGCGCACCACCGCCCGCGGAAGCGTGGAGAGACTCGGATCAGAGAGGAGGCTCAAATGGGCGCTCGACCGCGATGGTCCGATGGGATGTTCCTCTTCCTGATCCTGGCGGTGGTGCTGGAAGCCTGCCGCCCCACGCCGACCCCCACGCCCACCCCGTTGGTCTCGAAGCTCCCTCCGATCCTGGTGGCTCGCACCCCGGAGCCCGGGCAGGAGATGATCCCCCAGATGCCCCTGCGCCTGGTCTTCAGCGAGCCGATGGATCGGGCTTCCGTGGAAGCGAACCTGCGGGTGATCCCGGCCGTCGCTGGCCGCTTCGCCTGGGAGGCCGGCGATCGGATCGTCCGTTTCCTCCCCCAGACTCCATGGAAGCCGGAAACCGAATATGAGGTCCGCCTGGAGAACGCGCGGGCCCGCAACGGCCATCCCCTCGCCCGCCCTGTGGCCTTCCGCTTCCGCACCGCCTCTCCCCTCGCCGTGGCCGAGGTGATCCCCACTCCGGACGCAAAGGACGTGGATCCGCGGGCGCCCGTCACCGTGATCTTCAATCGGCCGGTGGTCCCCCTACGCAGCGATCTCGCCTCGGGGGATCTCCCGCACCCCCTCGCCTTCGACCCCCCGATCCGGGGGACAGGCCGCTGGATCAATACCAGCATTTACTCCTTCCAGCCGGAGGGAACGTGGGAGGCCGGGCGCACCTATACCGCCCGCGTGATGGCCGGGCTGAAGGATCTCTCCGGCATCCCCCTCGAGAAGGATTACACCTGGACCTTCACGATCCGCCGGCCGGCGGTCATAGATTACGCGCCGAAGCCCGGCCGACAGATCCACCTGGATCCCAGCGCGCCGATCTCGATCACCTTCAATATGGAGATGAATCGGGCCTCCGTGGAATCCGCCTTCTCCGTGCGCGAGGGCGCGGAGGACGGCCCCATGGTCTCCGGCCGGTTCGAGTGGATCAGCCAGACCCTGCTTTTCCGGCCCGCCCAGCCCCTGAAGCTGGAAACCCGCTATTTCGTCCGCCTGGAGCAACGCGCCACCGCCCCCTCCGGAGCCACCTTGGAAGGGCCCATCGCCTGGGCCTTCACCACCCCCTCGTATCCTCGTCTGCAGAGCACCAACCTGGGCCCGGGAGATCAGGGCCGCCTGGGTCCGGACGCCTCGATCGAGCTCCGCTTCAGCTCCGGCCTCATCCGACCGGAGACGATCTGGCCGAACCTTCGCCTGGAGCCTCCCATCTCCGTCACCCAGGTCTATACCGACTGGAGCCCGGATGACGGCCTGTTCACCCTCTCCGCCCCTTGGAAGCCCGGGACAGTCTATACGCTGACGGTCGGCCCGGAGATTGCGGATCGCTACGGCAACCGGTTGGATCGGCAATATACGTTCACGTTCACCGTGGACCACCTGAAGCCCCTGGCCTATTTGAACATCCGCAGCGCGTATTCCCCCCTCATCCTGGTGGGGACTTACACCGAGACTGTCGCCTTCCTCTCCACCCGCAACCTGGATCGGGTGGAGTTCACCCTGGCCCAGCTGAGCCTGGAACGGTTCGTCGCCCTCAGCCGGGATCCGGAGGCGGCCTCCGATTACGTCGCGCCGGCCGCCGACGTCGTCGCCCGCTGGACGTTTACGGTGCCCGAGGTCATCACGGATGTGATCATGCTGAATCGCGTCCCGCTGGCCGGGCCGGGCCGTCGAACCCTCCCCACCGGGCTATATCACCTGCGTCTGGACGCCCCCGTCCCTCTGGAGAACGGACCCGGGCGATATGTGATGGCCGCGGTGAACCTCAACGTGGTGGTGAAGGTCGCCCCTCAGGAAGCCTTGGTCTGGGTCACCGACATGGAATCCGGCCGCCCGGTCCCGGGCGTGACCGTTCAGCTGTTCGAAGCCGGGGAGGACCAGGGATCCGCCGGGCTCCTCCAGGCCCGGGGATCCGGCGTCACCGACGCCCAGGGGCTCGTCCGCTTCGCCTGGTCCGATCCCGTCCCCCTCTGGCGGATGCGGGTGGCGGTCGCCGGGGCCCCGGGCGGCCGCTTCGGCATCGGGGCGAGCGCCTGGACCGATGGCATCGAGCCGTGGGCCTTCGACGTGCCGGCCGATTACGAGCCCCCCCGCTTCCGGGTCTACTGGCAGACCGACAAACCGATCTATCGTCCGGGCCAGGCCGTGCACTTCAAGGCGATCGTGCGCGCGGATGACGATGCCCGCTATGCCCTCCCGCCCACGCGGACCTTCCCGATCCGGATCACCGATCCGGAGGGCCGCGAGGTCTATTCCACCACCCTCGCCATCAACGACTTCGGGACGGCGGAGGGGGTCTTCCCGCTGGCGGCGGATGCGACGCTGGGGCCTTATTCGCTGATGGCCGACCTCCCGCCCAGCCCCTATCTCCATTCGATCTCTTTCCTGGTGGCCGCCTACCGCCGGCCGGAGTTCCAGGTGACCCTGACGCCCGAGCGGCCGGCCGTGGCGGCCGGGGAGACCATCCAGGCCGCGCTCCAGGCGACCTATTACTTCGGGGGGCCGGTGGCGGGGGCGAAGGTGGAATGGACAGCCCGCGCCCGCCCCTATTCCTTCTCGTACGCCGGGCCAGGCCATTACTCCTGGTCCACCTTCGATCCCTACAGCGCCTATGAGGAACCGGAAGGCGAAGAGGTCGTCGCCAGCGGGAGCGGGACCACCGACGCGCAGGGCCGGTTCCTCATCCGCCTCCCCGCCACCCTGAAGCGGATGGGGAGCCAGGTGGTGACGCTAGAGGCCAGCGTCACAGATCCCAACGATAACCTGGTGACGGGCCGGACGGAGATCGTGATCCACGCCGGCCGCTTCTACATCGGGCTGCAGGCGGCGCAATACGTTGGGGAAGCGGGCCGGCCGCTCACCTTCACGGTGAAGACCGTGGATTGGGAGAGCCGCCCGGTGGGGGGCGTCGCGTTGACGTGGACCGCCTCCCAGCGCGAGTGGTTCAGCGTGTTGCGGGAAACCGACATCGGCCCCATGTGGACATGGACCTACAGCGACACGGCGGTGATGAGCGGCACCCTCCAAACCGACGTGGAGGGGACGGGGGAGTTCGCCTTCATCCCGCCGAACCCCGGGACCTACGTGGTGAAGGCGGAGGGCGTGGACGCGGAGGGCCGTCGCGTCCAAAGCGCGGAGTTCGTCTGGGCCTCAGGGCGCGGGGTGATCGCATGGCGCCAGGAGAACAACGATCGCATCGAGCTGATCGCCGACCGCCGTGAATACGCACCGGGGGACACCGCTATCATCCTCGTTCCTTCTCCCTTCACCGGGACGGTGACCGCGCTGATCACCGTGGAGCGCGGGCGGATCCGGCGGGCGGAGGTGCGCACCTTGGAGGGCAACGCCCCCACCCTGTCCATCCCTCTCCTGGAAGAGGACGCCCCCAACGTCTTCGTGACGGTGATCCTCATCCAAGGGGTGACGCGGGAGAACCCCGCGCCGGGCTTCAAGATGGGGGTGGTCAACCTCCCAGTGAAGCCCACGCGCCAGACCCTTCGCATGGACCTGATCCCCGATCGGGACGTGGCAGCCGGCGCCCATTACGGCCCCCGGGAGACCATGACCGTCACCGTCCGCACCACCGATGTCAACGGCCGCCCGATCCCGGCCGAGGTCGCGGTGGCGGTGGTGGACGCCTCTGTGCTAGCTCTGGTGAACCCTAACGCCCCGCCCATCGTGGAGGGGTTCTACGGTCGACGCAACCTGTCCGTCCTTACCGGGGTCTCCCTGGTTTACAACCTCAACCGGGTGACGGTGCGGATCGCCCAGGAGCGCAAGGGGGGCGGCGGAGGCATCGCGGAGGCTTTCGGGGAGGTCCGCCGCGAGTTTCCGGACACCGCTTACTGGAACGCCGTTCTCCGCACCGACGCCAACGGGACGGCGGTTTTCACGGTGCGCCTGCCGGACAACCTCACCACGTGGCGCATCATCGCGAAGGGGGTCACCGTAGATACTCGCGTTGGCGAGGCGACGCTAGATATCCTCAGCACGAAGGACCTCCTAATCCGCCCCAGCGTCCCCCGGTTCTTCATCGCTGGGGACCGCGTGACGGTGGGCGCGACGGTGCACAACCACACCTCCGGGACGCTGTCGGTCGCGGTGCGCCTCGAGGCCCGGGGGGTGGCGTTGGAGCGCCCGGCCGCCCAGGAGGGTTCCCTCCCGCCGGGGGGCGCGGCCCGGTTTGAGTGGACCGGGGTGGTGGAGAAGGTCGAGGCGGTGGATTTGACCTTCGTCGCCGAGGGCGGCGGACTCCGCGACGCCACCAAACCGACGCTGGCGCGACCCGATGGCACGATCCCGGTGCTGCGGCCGGTGGGCCTGGAGACGGTGGCGGCCGCCGGGATGCTGGAGACATCGGAGCCCCGGCAGGAGATCATCGCCATCCCGCCGGAGCCGGAGGTCACCGGCGGGACGATGACCGTGCGGCTCTCCCCTTCCCTGGCGGCGACGACCCTGGACAGCCTGACATGGCTGGAGCACTTCGAGTATGAGTGTACGGAGCAGACGATCAGCCGCTTCCTGCCCAACATCACCACCTACCAGGCGCTCCGCCGCCTGAACCTCGCCCGCCCCGATCTGGAGGAGCGCCTCCGCCAACAGGTCGCGGTCGGCCTGCAGAAACTCTACGCGGGCCAGCACGCGGATGGCGGGTGGGGCTGGTTCACCCCGATGGAGAGCGATCCGCTGACCACCGCCTATGCCGTCTTCGCCCTGGCACAGGCGCGGGCCAATGGGTTTGCGGTCGCCAATGGGGTCATCGATCGCGGCGTCGCGTTCCTGCGCCGGTCCCTGGAGGCGCCAGCCGATCTGCCCCCGTGGAAAGCCAACCGGCAGGCCTTCGTGCTCTTCGCCCTGGCCGAGGCCGGCGCTGGGGACGTCGGCCGGATCGTCGTGCTTTGGGAGGCCCAGAAGGATCATCTGGCCCTATACGCCCGGGCCTTCCTGGCCATGGCCCTCGACCGCCTTCAGGCGGACCATCCGCTGGTCCCCACGCTG
>JBEPYX010000146.1:0-5203 GCA_041641155.1 Thermoflexus sp. | reverse complement strand
TGCTGGCCGGCTACCCCATCGTGGATGTGCGGGTGGCGGTTTACGACGGCAAGGAGCATCCGGTGGACTCCAACGACATTTCCTTCCAGATCGCCGGTCGGGAGGCCTTCAAGTTGGCCTTCCAGCAGGCCGGCCCGGTGCTCCTGGAGCCCATCATGCAGTTCACCATCGTCGTGCCGGAGCAGTTCACCGGGGATGTGATCAGCGACCTGAACACCCGTCGGGCCCGGGTGCAGGGGATCGAACAGCAGGGGGACAAGAGCGTGATCATCGCCCTCGCCCCCCTGGCCGAGATGCAGCGTTACGCGACCCAGCTGCGCTCCCTCACTCAAGGGCGGGGCGTGTTCCGCATGACCTTCAGCCATTACGAAGAGGTCCCCCCGCACATCGCTCAGACCATCATCGAGCAGGCCCGTCGGGAGCGGGAGGCAGCTCGGGAGAAGGCCTGAGCCGAACGGGGGATCCATCGCTGGGAGGTGGCCTGTGGGGATCCTCTTTCCATCCGATGCGTGGATCAAAGCCTTGATGGAGGAGATCAACCGCAGCCCGGGCTATGCGGAGGCGGCGCGGAATTGGGAGGGGGATTTCTATTTCGTGGTGGAGCCCGACGGGCCGCTGACGAAGCCGGTGGTGTTCTACATGGATCTCTGGCACGGCCGGTGCCGTGAGGCCTCCCAGGTGGACGACGAGTCGGCCAAAACGCCGGCCTATCGCATGTCCGCGCCGTATTCGGTGTGGAAACAGGTGATCCAAGGGAAGCTGGATCCGATCCAGGCGCTGGTCACCGGCCGGATCCGGCTCCGGGGGAACATGGTGAACATCATGCGGAACGTGCGCGCGGCCCGGGAGCTGGTGCTCTGCTGCGTCCGCGTGCCCACGGATTTCATCGGTTGAACGAGCCCACACGATGAGCGCGGGGTTCCGGGATGAGTCCCATGTGGTTCTTCAAAACCCCCGAGATCGTCTTCGGCGAGGACGCCCTTTCGTATCTCGAGCAGCTGGAGGGGCGGCGCGCTTTTGTGATCACGGACCCTGAGGTGCGGCGCCTCGGCCTGGTGAAGCCGGTGGAGGACCGGCTGCGCCGGGCCGGGCTCGACGTCCATGTGTTCGACGCGGTGCAACCCAACCCCTCGATCCGTATGGTCCGCATCGGGGCGGATGTGGTCCGCGCCTTCAACCCGGACTGGATCGTGGCGGTGGGTGGGGGGTCGGTGATCGACGCGGCCAAGGCCATCTGGGTGCTCTTCGAGCGGCCGGACCTGGATCCGCTGGCGATCAGCCCGATGGAGCCCCTGGGCATCCGGCGCCGCGCCCGCCTGATCGCGATCCCCACCACCAGCGGGACCGGCTCCGAGGTCACATGGGCGATCGTCCTGACGGATCCGGAGGCGCGGCGCAAGCTCGGGGTGGGCTCCCGGGAGAACATGCCCGATATTGCGATCGTGGACCCGGCGATGGTGATGGGGTTGCCCCCTCGCCTGACGGCCGACACCGGGATGGACGCGCTCAGCCATGCGGTGGAAGGCTACGTGAGCACTTGGCGGAATCCCTTCAGCGACGCGATGTGCCTTCACGCCGCGCGCTTGGTCTTCGCCTATCTCCCCCGCGCCTACCGGAACGGGGCCGGGGACCCCGAGGCGCGGACGCAGATGCACCTGGCGGCGACGATGGCGGGCATCGGCTTCGGGAACGCGATGGTCGGCTTGGCCCACAGCCTCGGCCACGCCCTGGGCGCCCGATTCGACGTGCCCCATGGACGGGCGGTCGGCCTCTTCCTTCCCTACGTGATCGAGTTCAACGCACGGGCGGCTTCGGATCGCTACGCCGACCTCGCCCGGGCGATCGGCCTCCCCGGCCCGGACGGCCCGGAGGCGGCCTGGCGGCTCTCGCGCGCAGTGCTGGAGCTGCTGGAGGCGCTGGAGCAGCCTCAGACCATCGCGGCCTGTGGGATCCCCCGGGACGATTTCGAGGCGGATCTGCCTACCCTGGTGGAATACGCCCTCGAGGACCCCAGCACCCTCACCAACCCTCGGGCTCCCACCACTGAGGAGGTGGAGCATTTGTTCCTGTACGCCTATGAGGGGCGGATGGTGGATTTTTAGCGGGCCTCCCGCGGTGAACATCTTGGGGGGACAGGAGGTCGCGATGCTGAGCCATCTCGATGCCCATGGCCGGGCGCGGATGGTGGATGTGGGGGAGAAGCCGGAGACCCATCGCGTCGCCGTGGCCCGCGGGGAGGTGTGGATGGCCCCGGAGACGATGAACGCCATCCGCGAGGGGAAGGTCCCGAAGGGCGATGTGCTGGCCGCCGCGCGGATCGCGGGCGTGATGGCCGCCAAGCGCACTCCGGAGCTGATCCCCCTCTGCCACCCGCTGCCGATCACCCACGTCCAGGTGGATCTGGCCATGCGGGATCCGGACGAAGCCCATCCCCTTCCATGGGTGGAGATCACTGCCCGGGTGGAGACTGTGGCGCGAACCGGCGTGGAGATGGAGGCCCTGACGGCGGTGGCTGTGGCGGCGCTTACGATCTACGATATGGCGAAGGCCCTCGACCGGCAGATGCGCTTGACCAACATCCGGCTGGTCGAGAAGCACGGGGGCAAAAGCGGCGATCTCGTCTTGGAGCCCTAAGGGGGTCCGGATGGAGGTGAAGATCCGATTGTTCGCCACCCTGAAAGACCGCCTCGGCCGCGAGGTGATCAGCGTGCAGGTCCCCGAGGGCGCCTCCGTGGCCGATCTGCTGCAGGCCGTCGCCCGGGCCCATCCGGCCCTCCAGCCTTATCTCCCCTCCACCATCGTGGCGGTCAACCACGAGTTCGCCTTCCCCGAGGACCGCCTGCATCCGGGCGATGAGGTGGCCCTGTTCCCTCCGGTCAGCGGGGGCGGCGAGGATCCCCTGCGGCCCGAGATCGTGGCTGTCACGACGGAGCCCATCGATCTGAACGCCCTGGTGCGCGCGGTCGCCACGCCGCGGACGGGGGCGGTGGCGCTGTTCACCGGGGTGGTGCGGGGCGAGGACGGGGATCGGCGGGTGGATCTCCTGGAATACGAGGCCTACCGGCCGATGGCCGAGGCCAAGATGCGCCAGGTCCTGGCCGAGATCCGGGAGCGCTGGCCGCAGGTCCACGGGATCGCCCTGGTGCAACGGATGGGGCGGATGGCGGTGGGGGAGATCACCGTGGCCGTGGCGGTATCTTCCGGGCACCGCCACGAGGGGGTCTTCGAGGCTGCCCGCTATGGCATCGACCGGTTGAAGGAGATCGTCCCCATCTGGAAGAAGGAGATCGGCCCCCACGGCGAGCGATGGGTCGAAGGCCATTACCATCCGTCGCCGGCCGATATCGCACGGCCCCCACGGCGATCGGGTGGAGGTTGAAGGCCGGACGGTCGGGATGCAGCGCCCCGCGGCGCGCTCAGAGGCCAGGGGGCAGCCTCCCCATGGTATACTGAGAGCGGGATCCACCCCACGCCAGGAGGTCATCCATGGCCAACATCCTCAAGCAATACAAAGTGCGGGACTGGATGACTCCGAACCCCATCACCATCTCGCCGCGAACCACCCTGCCGGAAGCCCATCAGATCATGAAGGAGAAGCGCATCCGGCGCCTGCCGGTGGTGGATGAGAATGGCCAACTGGTGGGGATCGTCACGCTGGGCGATGTGCGCGAGGCCTCCCCTTCCGATGCCACCTCCCTCAGCATCTTCGAGCTGAACTATCTGCTGGCCCGCCTCACTGTAGATAAGATCATGACGCGGAAGGTGATCACGGTCACTCCCGACACCCCGATCTATGAGGCGGCGCGCCTCATGCTGGAGCACAAGATCGGCGGCCTGCCCGTGGTGGAGGATGGCCGCGTGGTGGGGATTATCACCGAGTCCGATATCTTCAAGATGGTGGTGCGCCTGGCGGCGGAGGACTGAGGCCATCGGTCGAGATCGCCGGGTCTGGAGCCCCCTATGAGCCGGTGGGGAACGGTGTGGGGTGTGTGGCGGGACCTGCGTCGGATCTGGCGGTTGATGCGGGATCCCCGCACGCCGGCCTGGCTGAAGGGGATCCCGCTCCTCGCCCTGCTTTATATCCTCTCCCCAATCGACTTTCTGCCCGATCTGATGATCCCAGGGATCGGCTCCCTCGATGATCTCATCCTTTTGTTGCTGTCCATTCGGCTGTTGCTCGACCTAGCTCCTCGGGAGGAGCGAGGCGGGCCCTCCCGGCGGGGAGAGGTGGTGGATGCAACTTACCGGGTGCTGGAGGAATGAGCCCGGCCGGCAGCTCTCCTCATCCCCCCCCCAACGCCTGGGGGATCACCTGGAGGATCAGGTAAAGGTCGAAGGCGAAGGCGCCAAGGAGAGCGGCTAGGGCCAGTAGGGGCCGGAACGCCGGGGATCGAGCCGCCCCCACGGCCGCCAGCCCCGTCCCGGCCAGGAGGAGGATGGGGAACCCCGGGAGGTCCCCGTGGATGATCCCGGCGAGCCCGAGCGCGAGGATCCCCAGGCCGCATGCGATCCCCAGGCCCACCCCGGCGGCCCCCTCGGTCCATGTCAGCCATCCGACGGTCAGCCCCAGGGCGATGGGGAGCAGCGCCGGGAAGAGGTAACGCCCCTGGTGCTGGACGAAGGACAGGTTATACCCGAGATACCCCCCTGCGGTGAGCCCCAGGGCCAGCAGGAGGAGAAGCCCCCGGTGCCCCCAGAGCGGCGAGGCCCGTCGATAGCGTCCCAGGTGGAGCGCCAGCCCGAGGAGGCCCAGGGCTGTCAGCCAGGCGAAGAGGAGATACCAGCGGGCTTCCAGCACCACTCCCATCCATCCGAACTGTCCCCAGAAGCTCTGGAAAGTGAACGTCCGGAAGCGATCCAGGGTGGCCACCAGGCCGTATTGGGCGATCCATTCAGCGGTGCGGGGCTGGCCGATCACCACCCGATCGTGCTGCTGCAGACCGAGGAGATCCGGCCATCCGTAGACGATCCCGTTGCGGATCCACCACGGGGCGCCCAGGGCCAGGGCCGGGAGCACCCAGGGGAGCAGGCGGCGGATCCGCTCCGGCCACGGGCGGCCTTCCACGGCGGCCCGGGCGAGGACGGCGAGGACGGCGACCAGTGCCATCGGATAAACCGTGGTCTTGGTGAGGAAACCGGCGCCGAGGAGGAGCCCCCCGATCCAAGCCCGGCGGCGATGGCCTTGGATCTCCTGGGCGATGCG
>JBEPYX010000145.1:0-5249 GCA_041641155.1 Thermoflexus sp. | reverse complement strand
GGAGTCGCCGGAAGCTCGCATCGCGGTTTCCCTCTCGATCATGGAGGACGTCCTGATTGCCCTGCTGCTCCCCCCGGCCATCCTGTGGCTCTTCCGCAGCGAAGCGCCCTCCATCGGCCCCCTGCTCCTGACCGTGCTGCTGGCGACCGGCGCCCTCTGGGCGGCTATGCGCTTCGGCCAGACCCTCAGCCGCGTGGTGAACCACGAGAGCGACAGCGTCCTGCTGCTCTCCCTGTTCGGCCTGGTCCTGCTCGCAGGAGGCGCTGTCGGCCTGCTCCAGATCCCAGCGGCGATCGGCGGCTTCCTGTTGGGGATCGCCGTATCCGACCCGGTGACGGAGCGGGCGCGGCAGCTCATCGGCCCGACGCGGGATCTCTCGGCCGCCATCTTTTTTTTCACCCTGGGCCTGCGCCTGGATCCGGCGCTCCTGCCCCCGGTGTTGCCCTTCGCCGCAGGGCTGACCATCGTCACCGGGTTGACGAAACTCCTGACCGGGTGGTGGGCCGCCTGGCGGCGGGGGCTGGGCCGCCGGGCCCGCTGGCGAGCGGGGGCGCTCCTGGTCGCCCGCGGCGAGCTCTCGGGGGTGATCGCCAGCCTGGTCGGGCAGGCCCTTCCGGTCGCCCCCTTCGTCCCCCTCGCCGCCGCCTACGTGTTGTTCAGCGCCATCGTGGGGCCGCTGCTGGTCCACCTGTTACCGAAAGGGGAATGAAGGGGAAAGGCAACGCTTCCCGGTGGCGATCCCCAGCGCATCGACCTTCCGCCTCAATAGAAGCGCTCGATGGGCCATCCCCGCCGCCGCGCCAGCCGTCGCAGGCGGGGATCGGGGTTCACAGCGACCGGGTGGCCGACCCGTAACAGGAGATGGCGATCCGTGTAGCTGTCGGAATAAAAATAGCTCCGCGAGAGATCCACCCCGTGCGCCGCCGCGTAGCGCTCCGCCCAGTAGACCTTGCCGGGGCCGTAACATGGCGGCTCCACCACCCGCCCGGTGAAGCGCCCATCCCTCACCTCCAAGTCCGTGTACAGGTAGTCCGGGATCCCCAGCGCTTCCGCCAGCGGGCGCACGACGTATTCCGTGGCGGCGGAGATGAGGACCACCCGATGCCCCCGTCCGCGGTGCCAAGCGATGCGCGCCACCGCGCCCGGCGCGATGTAGGGACGCACCCACTCCTCGAACCACCGGCGGGTCTCCTCCCGGAAGGCCTCCACATCTACCCCGGCGACCATCGCCGTCAGCCGCGCGATGGCGCGGGGGAAATCCAACACGCCCAGGTAATACTGCAACCCCAGCCAGAAGGATGCCCACCACAGCGACCGCGTCATCCGGCCGCTCCGGCGCAGGTAGCGGATCCACTGCCTCCCCGAGCTCACCGAGAGCACGGTGTAATCCACATCGAAGAAGGCGGCGACCGCGGATTCCTCACCGCCATCCCCGCCTTGAGGATGGGGAGCCGGAGGGAGCTCATCGGGATAGGACATCCACGCCTCCAGCCTCATCGAACGAATTCATGTGCGAAGGCCCGAATGTCGCGATGCGCCCCCGGGGGCCTGGCCTCAAAACCCCCGGGCCTCCCGCCACATCCGGTCCAGCTCGGGGATGCGCGCCTGCTCCCGCTCCCACCACTCGGGATCCAACTGGGCGTCCAGCTCCTCGACCGTCCGCCCCTGCTGCTCGACCCAGGTGAAGTATTTCAGGTTGTGCCAGCGGCGGCGGTTCTCCTGCGTGCCCTCCTGGATCCAATCCAGCCCTTGGCCGTGGAAGATGTGGACCAGGCGCACCGTAGCCTCGGTCTCATCCATCGGCCCATATTGCCGTGTGAGATCAGCCATCACCGAGCGATATCGCTCGATGTTATCGGTGGCTACGGTGACGATGAGGTCCTTTGGACCGAAGCGGTAGAACTTGGCGGCCTTGATGGCCCCCAGCACGTTGGCGATCCCGCTGATGCCGAAGATCTGCGAGAGGCGGTAGATTTGCTCCTCCGGAACCCCCCAGCGGGCCAACACCTTCCAGCCAGGTTCCTCGGTCAGGAGCTGCAGGCCCTTCTTGCACGAGAGGTCATCCACGCACATGAGGGCATCCATGTTCATCACGTGGTGGATCCAGGTGACGTGCTTGTCACCGATGCCCTGGATATCGTGAACCCCATAGCCGTTCATGTAAAGGGTGGGGCACTGGATCGGCTCCAGGCCGACGATCCGACATGTCGGCCAGACCTGCTTCAGGCGATCGCCCGCGCCGATGGTCCCTGCCGAGCCCATCGCCGAAACGAAAGCGGCGACCTGCCCGTTCCCGATCCCCTGCCGCTGGAGCTGCGCCGCCAGCTCGACGATGGTGTTGCCGGTCACATAGTAATGGAAGCGATAGTTCCCCAGCTCGCTGAATTGGTTGAGGATGCGCACCCGGGGGTCGGCGGCGGCCAGCTCCTTGCACTTGTCGTAGATCTCCTTCACGTTGCTCTCGGAACCAGGGGTCTTGATCACCCGGGCGCCGTAGCTCGCGATGAGCTCAAAGCGCTCGCGGCTCATCCCCTCGGGGAGGATCACGATCCCCTCAAACCCCATCCGTCCTCCCACCCACGCCCCACCGATCCCGTAGTTCCCCGTCGAGGGCCAGACCAGCACGTGCTCCCCCGGCCGCAGCCCCTCGAGGAGCACCTTCTCCATCAGGATCGAGTAGGCCGCCCCGACCTTGTGGGAACCGGTGGGGAAGTCCTTGGCGTAAAGGACGGCGATGGGCGCCTCCACCCCGGTCAGGGCTGAGGGCAGGACCTCGTAATAGATCCTGCCGGACGGGTCGCGCCAGGTGATGTTGAATAGGTTGTAGGGATCCAGGGGGTCACGCTCCCGGGCGGCGAGGGCGCGGGAGCGAACCTCCGGCGGCTGGCACGAGGGATCTCGCATCTCCTCGAAGGTGGGGCCGAAGAACGGGAGCCGCATCGCAAACCTCCTGCATGGATTCCGGTTTGCAGTTATCATAATACCAACCATCTACGCGTTCTACTCAGGCCGGTACGGAGGCCTGCGGGATGGCGTCTGCCCCGGGTGAGGTGGTTCGGATGGATCCCCGCGTTCGGGGGCGTGATCCAGAGGAATGGATCCCGGAGGCCCCGCCGTCGCGCTCGGCGCGCATCGGGCGGTGGCTTCTGAGGGAGTGGATTTGGGTCTTCCTGGTCGGCTACGGGCTGTTCGTCGGCCTCCCCTGGCTGGCCCCGGTGTTGATGCACTGGGGATGGGAGACGCCGGGACGCTGGCTGTATGACTTTTACAGCCTCTTCTGCCACCAGCTGCCCCAGCGCTCCCTCTTCCTCTTCGGGCTCAAGCCGATGTATTCGCTGAGCGAGATCCGCCAGGTCTGGCCCTACGAAAACCCTTTGCAGCTGCGGGCCTTCATCGGCAACCCGGCCTTCGGGTACAAAGTCGCCTGGTCCGACCGCATGATCTCCATGTATACCAGCCTGTGGGCAGTGGCCCTCCTCTACGCGCTGAGCGGCCGCCGCTGGCGTCCCTTACCCTTCGGCGTCTTCCTCCTCTTAGCCCTCCCGATGGCCCTGGACGGTACTTCCCATTTCGTCAACGACCTGCTGTATGGGATCGGGGAACGGGGGTTCCGGTATGACAACGCCTGGCTGGTGATGTTGACGGGCGGGCGTCTGCCCACGTGGTTCTACGTCGGGGATGCCCTGGGGTCGTTCAACTCGTGGATGCGGTGGATCACCGGCGTGCTGTTCGGGGGTGGGCTGGGGGGGCTGGCGCTGCCGTATGTGGAGGCGGCGGCCCGCTCCGCTCTGGAGGAGCGGGCCTGGGGCGCCGGGCTTTCCCCTCGCCTTCAATAACGCGGCATTGCGGAGCCGAATGGAGCGAGCCGAGGTCGGGTTCCCCCTCAAGGGCTGGATCCAGCGGGCCGGCGAGTCGGCCTGGGTCGGCCTGCTGCTGGTGAACCTCGCCACCTTCACCTGGGCCACCAACATGATCCTGGGCCGCTGGCTCCGGGACAGCATCGGGCCCCTGACCCTGTCGGCCATCCGCTTCCTCATCGCCACCCTCAGCTTCGGATGGCTGCTGCGATCCCGCCCCCCGGAGGAACGCCGCCCCGGAGCGGACGCCCTGCTCCTGATCGGGATGGCCATGGCCGGCGTGGCCCTCTTCGCCCCGACCCTGTATTGGGGCTTGCGGCTCACCACCGCCGTGAACGCCACCCTGATCAACGGCCTGGGCCCGCTGATCACCGGCCTCCTGGCCGCCCTCCTGATCCGGGAACCGCTCTCCCTCCGCCAGCTGGCCGCCGCCCTCGTGGGGCTGATCGGAGTGATCGTGGTCCTCTCCAACGGACGCCTGGACTTCTGGAAGGCCCTCCACGGCGGCGTGGGGGATCTGCTGGTGCTGGCCGCGCTCACCTTGTGGGGGATCTACTCCGTGCTGGGGCGGCGGGTGATGGCCCGTCGTCCGGCCCTCTCGACCACCGCCCTGTCGATGGCCCTGGCGCTCCCCCTCCTGATCCCGGCCGCCCTGGCGGAGCAGTTCGTCCTCCCCCTCCGCGGGCGCCTGGAGGTCGCCCTGGCCGTGCTCTACATTGGGATCGCCCCGACGGTCCTGGGCTTCCTGGCCTGGAACGAAGGCGTGCGCCGGCTGGGCCCGGGCGGCGCCATGATGTTCTACAACACCTTACCGATTTACGGGGCGCTGTTGGGACACTTCCTGTTGGGGGAGCCGCTGGGCCCCGCCCACCTCCTCGGGGGTATCTTGATCATCGGCGCCGGCCTTTGGGCGGCGAGCGCTCGCCGCTGAAGCCCATCCCCCGCGGGCCATGAGGGAGGACGGCTGCGCCAGCGACCGCTAATCAGCCAGGCCTTCGACCTCCTCCGGGGCGCGGGGCGGGAGGGCTGCCGGCGGCCGCGGGCGCGGGACAGGGCCCGGCCGCACCCACTGGGCAACCCACTCGCGGGTGCCCGCCACCGCGAGGCGCTCGAAGAGCAGCGCGAAGCGGGCCTCCAGGGCCTCGCGGATGGCCGCCCGCGTCCCCTCCGGGAGATCCCAGAAGGCCCGCTTGAAGGGCCCCCACGCCCGCTTGCGGACCTTGTAATAGAACTGCTCCTCGGTCTCCCCCGGCTTCCATTCATCGGCGTGGCGCGCCCGAAGGTAAGCGTAGATCTCCTCCCGGAAGGTCGCCGGCAGCAGATCGAAGACCAGGTTCTGGAAGCCCGTGGCCAGGTGCACCTCGCAGGCCTCGCACTCCACGAACTTGTGGA
>JBEPYX010000144.1:2299-5261 GCA_041641155.1 Thermoflexus sp. | reverse complement strand
TTCCGGCGCCGGAAGCCGGGGCCTCCATCGTGCCCTTTAGCCTTCATCATCAGGGAACGATCCCGTGTTCCTTCGCCCACACCGCTGCCTCCACCCGCGAGGCCGCCCCCAATTTCTTGAGGATGTTGCCCACGTGGAACTCCACTGTCCGCACACTGATGCGCAGGGCCTGGGCGATCTCCTGGTTGCTCCGCCCTTGGGCTAGCAGCCGCAACACCTCCACCTCCCGCTCCGTCAATCCGCCGGGATGCTCCCCCCGTGCCCAGGCGGCCATCTGCGCCGCCACCGTCGGGCTGAAGTACCCTTTCCCCTGCGCCGCTGCCCGCACCGCCGCCACGATCACTTCCGGCGCTTCCTCCTTCAGCAGATACCCCACCGCCCCAGCCTCCAGCATGCCCCGCACGTGATACTCGTCGGCGTAGGCGCTGAGCGCCAGCACCCGCGTCGGCAAGCCGCGCCGCTGGATCTCCGCCGCCACCGCCGCCCCCGCCATCCCCGGCAATTCGCAATCCAGCACCACCACCTCCGGGCGCAGCGCTTCAATCTGCGCCAGCGCCTCAGCTCCATTCCCCGCCTCGCCCACGATCGCGATATCCGGTGCCTGCTCCAGCAATATCCGCAGCCCTACCCGCAGCACCGGGTGGTCATCGGCCAGCAATACGTGAATCCTCTCCATATAGTCACTCCTTTCCTCAAGAGAGGATGGAAACCGATCATCTCACCGCCGGAGCAGCGCGTCAAACTCCTCCGCGGCGTCAATCAGCCGACCGGGATGCAACGTCAGACTGAACCAGTTCCAGCGCGGGTCACCGGAGAGGTCCTCGTCTATAAACCAGCACAGCGCCTGGACCTGGGGCTCGCGCTCAATCACCTCCAACGCGGTCGTCAACCAGCCGCGCACGTAGTTCTGGGCCGGGACCGTGCCCTCATCCGGGGCGAAGGTATTTGCGGCCGTAATGTAGATAGGTAATCCATGGGTGGTGGGATACGCATTAATGATCGCCAGCCAGTCCCGGTAGATGCGGAACCCCGCCTGAGCTTTGCCCCACTCCGCCCGATGCAGTTCGATGCGCGGTTCATCGGCACCGCTGTATCCTTCCTGCTCGGCCATACCGGGGCGCCCCGGCGCGTTGACGGCGAACCCGTCCGGTGCGGCCAAGGGAATACCGATCGCCGCTTTAGCCCGCGCGCTCTCATCCAGCAGAGCGACCAGCGTATTCATATAGTTCAGCCAGGGGACATCGATCTCATAGCGCCGCTCCCCGTCCTGGTCCGTGTTCCATGGACGCACCGGCCCCACCAGCACACGGGCCTGGGGGTTTTCCGCGCGAATGATCTGTACAGCGTTATCGGTGTGGGTGGGCGCTTCGCCGTACCCGTTGAAGACGCGCGCGTACCAGGCAGGCGTCACCGGCCGCTCCGGTGCCAGCGTGTTGCTGTCCAGTGCGTTGTAGCCACTGCCGATAATGTAGCCGTAGACATCACGCAGGCGGTCGTCCCGTGCCAGACGTTGCAGGTATTGAAGGTATTCGCTGAGGGCCAGGTAATCGCCAGCGGGGGGCAGGCTCTGTCCTTGGGCGTAGTCCACCCGCACCAACACCCGCAGCCCCTGCGCATTGGCCCGCTGGACGCGGGCCGCCAAGCCGTCTACGCCCCAATACTCGTGATCGGCCAACCGGGCGTAGGTCAACTCCACGTCCCAGCCACTGCGGCCGTGCCAGTCTCGCTTGGGGCTGGCGAAGACCACCCCCAGTTTGGTGGGCAGCCCACGCCTCGGTTGCACCGGTGGCGTTCGGCCTAAGGTCATGCGCCCCCGCTCGATACAGCCGGTATGGCAGCTGTGATAGAAAATCAGAGTGCTCCCTTCGGATATTGTGAACGTCCAGCGCCAGGTCCATGTCCCCCCGGCATTGGCCCGCGAGTCCCGCAGGGGCAAAGGCCGCCCGTCCACCGTGAGCAGGACGTGCGCCCAGGGGGCGATATCCGTTACCCAGAGCGTGGCCATCTCTCCGGGCCGGGGTGCGGGGGGCTCCAGGCGCATGTGGGGCCAGAGCATAGCGGGCGTAGCACTTCCGGGGATGATCATCACTTGCCCCCGAATGGGCAATAGCCAGTAACCGCCCAGCAGCCCAATGAGCAACAGGGCCGGTCTCCATATCCTTCGGAAAACCCGCTTGGACCAGCGTTTCACCTCTCTTCCTCCTCGGGCAGCGCGGGCAATACGAAACGGGCGCAGGTCCCTGTCTCGGCGCCCTCGGTGCGACTCTCTATCTCCAAGCGGCTCCGATGGCGGCGCAAAATCTCCGCGACGATGGTCAGTCCCAGGCCACTCCCCTCAATCTCATGCGGGGCGACGCGATAAAACCGGCGGGTGACGTGGGGCAGGTGTTCCGCTGGGATGCCCGGCCCGCTGTCACACACGGCACAGATCACCCTCTCCCCGGCAGGATCCGGCCGCAGGGATACCACGGCGCGGTCCCCTGGGCGGGAATACTTGATGGCATTATCCAAAAGGTTGAGGAACACTTGCTTCAGCAAGTCGGGGTCGCCCACGACAAGCGGCAAGGGGGTATCGGCCTGGAGCGATAGGGCGATCTGCCGTGCCTCCGCCTGAGGTTGCACCTGCGCCAGGGCTGCCTCCACCACTGCCAGCAAGTCCACCGGCCGATGCTCAATGTCGGCGCTGGCCTCCAGACGCCCCAGTTCTAACATGTCGTGGACCAGGCGAGCCATCCGCTTGGCCTCCACATACATCAGGGAAATGGATTGCTGGCGCGTCTCATCGGGGATGTGGGGCAGCCGCAGCACCTCCAGATGGGTCAGAAGCGTTGCCAGGGGCGTGCGCAACTCATGCGAAAGATCGCTGAGGAGAAACCGCGCCGCCTGCTCAGCTTGGTGAGGCGCGGTCATATCCAGCAGGAACACCAAGGTCCAATCCCCCCAGGGGGTGACCCACCAACGG
>JBEPYX010000144.1:0-2289 GCA_041641155.1 Thermoflexus sp. | reverse complement strand
CCTTTATCCAGGGCCAAGTTGCGATAGCGGCCTACAGGCACAGCCTCCGTCCGTACTGCGAAACGGTCTGTTTCCAGCAGGCGAACCCATTCTGTCTCCGGCAAGCGACCCGAAGGAGCGTCCAGCCCCAACAGGTGACGGGCATAGGGGTTGGCGTAGCGACAGTCGCCACCTTCATCCAGGACGAGCAAACCGAAGGGAACGTGCTCCCACAACGGCCGCATTCCTTTGGAACTGACCAATACCTGGGCTGGCTGCCGCTGGCTGCGCCAGCGATCCAGCCAGACCGCCGCTGCAATCCCGGCGATGAGGAACAGGAGTATGCCGAATATCAGCCAGCGCAAATCCACAACGAGCATATATCCTTAAATTAGGGACGAAATGGTGGAGGGGATGAGCTCCAGTCTGTTATTCTATTGTAAGGTTAAACGCTCGTTCGAGCACGCAAATGCTCCACCCCTATGCTTTCAAGGTGACTGTTGACCGTCTCCATGCCATGACGAGAGTGCGTCAGATCGGACTCATCCGCCCGGTCCTACGGCGGCCTGTTCACCTTGCGGATAGGCCCCAAGCGGAGCCCCTCCCGTGCCGGCAAGCCTTCGCCTTTGGCATCATTGTAGGCTGTGTCCCCACACAACGCTGCGCCTGGGGGCAACCCTGCCGTCAGTTCGTACAGGGGCATCAAGTCAAAAGGCCCGGCCATCGATGGCCGGGCCCCTGTATCCCCCACTGAGGGGATAATTCCCTGTTCCTTCGCCCACCCTGTCACCTCCAGCCGCGAACTCAACCCTCCGGAGGTGGCTCGGGGGGCGAGGCATGCCGCCGCTGGCGCAGCTCCTCCAGCCGCTTTGGGAGCTCCCGAGGCGGGATGGGGGCAAGCCAGCAGGCGTCGGCCTCCACCTCCCGGCTCAGCCGACGGATCGCCCCGTCCATATAGTAGACGGCGATGGCCACGACGATGTCCCGCGTCTCTGGCTCGGACTTGATCTGCCGGCAGAGCTCGAACGGGTCCCCGTCGGGGAGGATGTCGCCGATCAACATCGCATCGGGGCGGCTCTCTCGCGCCAGCTGCAGCGCCTCAGCCATCGTCCGGGCCTCGAGGAGCTCCCAGTTGAGGTCCCGCAGACCGATCCGGTAAAGCATCCGCATATCGTCGTTTTCTTCTACGATCAGGAGTCTCATCACTCACCTACGCGCAGGGAAAATAGGGATAGGGGGTGTTGTCCCGCGCGGACCGGTGCTCGATCCACCGGGCGGCCGCCGCCGCGAAACTATGGAGGTCGTTCGCCCGCACCTGGAGCAGCCACAGCCGCTCCTCCTCCGTGAGGTCGTAACGGGCCAGGACCTCCGCCCGGCGGGGGCCCAGCAGCTCCTCCCGGATCCGCTCGTCAATCAGGGCCCAGCCCACCAGCTCATCGATCGCCGCTGCCGACATGGCCCCTGCTCCTTAGAGAGATGGGGTCCGGCCGCCGGATCACGAGGGGCTGCCGCCACCCATCGGCGGGGTCGCCAGCCGGAAGACGGCGCCCACCAGGCACAGGACGGTCAGGGCGAAGCGGGTCACATGGGGATGGGCCATCCACCAGGTCCACAGGGCCAAGGCGCGGGTCATCATGGCGCTTCCTCCTTAGAAGGATCTGGCTCCATCGTATCGGGGGTCTCTCACGGAATTCTCACGGGGGTGGCTAAGGATTTCTAACGAAAGGGCGGCCGGCGGATGGGGGAGCCCGCGGGAGCGGGCAGGGGCGAGGCGAGCAGGGAGCCAATGGCTGGGAGTCCAAGGCCTTCCCTCAACGGGATAGACACGAGCGCACCCCTCCGAGCCGAGGAGGGCGTCACGGTGCGATGCGATGCGCCCGGACAGGGGCCCCTTGGACAGCAACCAAACCGTATGCTCAGAGCCGGACGGTCGCGGAGGACGCTTGGACCCGTTCCGAGGGGGCAGTCTACGAGGCGGACCGGTTCTGGGCCTGGAGGATGACTTCATACAGCGCCCGTGCCTCGGCGGACGGCTGCAGCCCGAGGTCCCGCTCCAGGCGGGCGGCGTATTGCCGGTAGGCGGCGAGCGCGGCGGCAGGTTGATCCATGGCCAGGTAGCACCGGAGGACCCCGATGCAGGCAGCCTCCAGGTAGGGATCGGCGGCGAGGGCCTGCTGGAACCAGGCCAGGGCCGCCGCGGGCTGCCCCTCCCGCAGCGTCCCCTCGGCGAGGGCCAGCAGGGCCTCGAGGTAGCGGGCCCGCAGCAGCTCCCGGCGCTCCACCGCCCACTCGACGTTCCAGCCGCTTAGG
>JBEPYX010000143.1:0-5304 GCA_041641155.1 Thermoflexus sp. | reverse complement strand
CGACCCCGATGCCCCATTGGGCGGCTAGGATGCCGTTCACGATCGCACGGTTGAGATACTCGGCGAATCCGTCCCTCAGGGACGAAACGAGGCCGGCCATGGCCAGCATCACGGCGACGCCCAGCATGAGCGCCGATGCGGTGAGGGCGGCCCGGTTCGGTGGGCTGGCGAGGTCGGCGCGGGCTATGTAGCCCTCCGCGGCGTGGACAGCGGCCAGCATACGGCCGAAGAGGCGGGAGAGCGGCAGCACCAGCATGGGGCTGGCCAACACCAGCCCGGCGATGAACAGCCAAAGCCCGAGCCCGACCCCGGAGGGCCGATGGGACAGGAGGGCGGTCACTGCGAGGAGGATCAACGCGAGCCCGACGAGGGCGCGTCGCACGGCCACCCGCTCGTAGGCGGCTGGGGAAGTGAGCCGCAGGGCGTCCAGCGGGCGGATGCGGCCCGCCCGCCGGGCCGGCAGGATCCCGCCGACCGCTGTCGCCCCCATCCCCAGCAGGACGGCGAGGAGCAGATCGGAGGAAGTGAGGAATTCGCCCGGCTCTACGCTGAGACGAACGGGGTCGACGGTGACCACCGCGGTCTGGCCGCGGCCGTAAATGCGGGTCAGGCCCTCCGTCCGGATCACCGGCATCGGACGTCCTCCTTCGCTGGAGCGTTGACATGAGGTGTTTGGCTGGTGGGGCTGGGCGCGGGCCTCGCGGCGAATGGATCGGAGGGATCCCCGAACGGCGGTGCGTTGTTCCCCTGGCCGTGATCTCTTGCCCGATCCGCGCGTATCACAGTTCTGAACCCGAGCAAGCAGCGGGGATTGCTTTTGGGACCCTGCCGGTTCCCTCCAGGGAAAGGGCTCTGCCCGTTTCCTGTGCCGCTTCACACGGAAAGAGAAGGTCTGCTAACTGTTTCGCTTGGATGGGGCCCGTGAGGTCGGCCATTTCTTCCGGAGGTGTGCCATGGCGCGATGGTGGGAGCGGGTGAGCGCGGCGCTGCGGATGGAGGAGATCGGACCAGGGTGGCCGGCGGAGATCGTGCCTTACCGCGCGGGGGTGATCGGGGGGCTCGCCGGGGGCGCCGCCATGGTCGGTGTGGCCCTGGGCTATGGCTTGCTCTCCGGCCGAGGGATCTGGCTCCCGGTGAACCTCATCGGGGCCACCCTCATCCGGGACCTACAGGGGGCCTCCCTGGAGGCCCTGATGCAGTTCCATCCGGCCGCGCTCCTCGCCGGATTGCTGCTGCACGGGTTGCTCTCCAGCGCCCTGGGAGCCCTCTACGCCCTGATCCTCCCGACCCTTCCGGGACCGCCCCTGCTGTGGGCGGTGATCGTGGGGCCCCTCCTCTGGCTGGCCGCCACGTTCGTCATCCTCCCCATCTTCAACCCGATCATGGCGCGCTATGTGGACTGGCCCTCCTTCGCCCTCGCCCATCTGGTCTACGGCCTGATCATGGGGATCTGGGTCGGGCGCACGCCGCGGGTCCGAGCGGAGCGTTAAGCGCCTGCCGAAAACGCATGCGGCCCGGTCTCGGTTCGGGACCGAGCCGGGCCGCAGCAGGAAAGGAGGGGCCAGGGCAAGCGAACGCCAGTGGAGTGGGCGGCGATGGCACTGCTTGCAGCTCTTATCATACTCCACCCGGACGCCCCGGGTAGTGATAAATATCACAATTTGGGGGTGACATCCGTCATCGGAGGCGGCGGGGCCCCCTCGCCCTTCTCCAGGATCGCCCCGAACGCGCCGTCCATTCGGTGGATGTGGGGCAGGACCCGGTAGAAGCCCTCGGCGTCCACGAACGGGCTGGGCACCTTGCCTTGGGCGGACACCAGGCGGAATTCCGGGTGGTCCCGCAGGAAGGCTCGGATTTGCTCCTCGTTCTCCTCTGGCTCCAGGGAGCAGGTGCTGTAGACCAGGCGCCCTCCGGGCCGCAGCATACGGGCCGCCGCCTCCAGGAGCGCCCGCTGCACCTCGACCAACCCCGCGAGATCGGATTCTTGCTTCCGCCACCGGGCGTCGCTCCGCCGGGCCAGCACGCCGGTCCCCAGGCAGGGGGCATCGATCAGGACGCGGTCCGCCCATTCCGACATAAAGGGCCGCCGCCCATCCGCTTGGACCACTCGGATTATCGTGAACCCCATCCGGAGGGCATGCTCCCGCAGCCGCCGCAGGCGCCCGAAGTGGGCATCCGCCGCCACCACGATCCCCCGATCGCCCATCCCCTCTGCGATCGCTGTGGTCTTCCCCCCGGGGGCCGCGCACAGGTCCAGCACCCGCAGCCCGGGCCGCAGGTCCAGCAGATATGGGACCAGGGCGGCCGCCTCGTCCTGGGCGATCACCTTTCCCTCCTGATACGCTGGCCACGCGGCGAGATCCAGACCGCCCTCCACGATGATCACGTAGGGATGATAGGCGCCCGGGCGGGCCCGCAATCCCCGGGCCTCCAGATCCGCCAGGATCTCCTCTCGGGTCGCCCGGAGTCGGTTGACCCGGAGGCTCAACGGCCGGGGCATGTTGTGGAAACGGCACAGCTCCCGCGCCCCCTCCACGCCGTATCGGGCGATCCAGCGCCGCACCAGCCACTCCGGATAGGAGTAGCGGACCGCCAGATAGGCGACGGGATCCTTCCGGAGGGATGGGAACGGCGCGGGGGGCTGACCCCGCTCCAGCCGGGCGGAAATCCGCCGTAGCACCGCGTTCACCAGGGCAGCCGCCCCCTCGCCGGCGGCCGCGCGGGCCACTTCCACCGTCTCGTGGACCGCCGCCCAGCGAGGGATTCGATCGAGGAACATCAATTGATAAAGCCCCATCCGAAGGGCGTTCCGCACCCAGGGGTCCAGGCGCTCCAGCCCGCCCCGGACATAATGGCCCAGCACCCAATCCAGGGTCTTCCGCCAGATGGTCACCCCATCCACCAGGGTCGTGAGGAGGTCTTGATCCCGGGAGGAAAGGGCGGCCTCCCGGCGGATGGCCTGCAGCACGTAGTCCGCATACGCGGCCTGCGTCTCGATCCGATGCAGGGCCTTCAACGCGTAATAACGGGCAGGCGATCGCAGAGACGGCTTGGCAGGCAACGGCAAGCCTCCGGTGTCCGTTCCGCAGCCGCTCCTTACGTGGGCGGGATCTCCGTCCAGTCGGCCGCCCGCGCGCCGGCCGCTCGCAGGGCCTGGGCCACCGCCTCCGCCCGTTCCGGGGGCGTTAAGGCGATGAGGTGGCCCCCTCGGCCGCCGCCGGTGAGCTTGGCCCCCAGCGCGCCAGCCTCCCGCGCCACCTGAGCCAGACGGTCCAGGAGCGGGGAGGAGACCCCCAGCTCGCCCAGCAGCCGGTGGTTGGCGTCGAGCAACGGGCCCAGGCGGTCCACCTGGCCGGACGCCAGACAACGCTCGGCCTCCTCGACCAGCTCCGCGATGGCGTCGAAGAGGCGCTCGTAGCGGGCGGGGTCCCGCTCCCAACCAGCCCGGACCGCCGCCACGGTCTCCCGGGTCAGGCTCGGGACCCCGGAGTCGGCGATCACCAGGGGGATCGGCCGGGCGATGGAAAGCCAGACGGGCGGCTGGCCGCGGACGAAGCGGATCGGGCGTTCGTAGGCGATCACGGTGTTATCGATCCCGCTGGGGGTGCCATGGTGGCGCTTCTCGACCTCGTAGACCAGGGCGGAGACCACCTCTGGCTCCGCCGGCCGCCCGCTCCACCGGAAGATCACCCGCACCAGCGCCGCCGACACGGCGGCGCCGCTTCCCAGCCCCCCGGCGATCGGGATCTCCGAGCGCAGGGTCAGTCGGAGGTCGGGCTCCGGGAGGCCCAGGTGGGCCAAGGCCAGGCGGACCGCCAGCGCGAGGGGGTGCTCGGGCGGGGCGGCGGCGAGCCGGACCGTCTCCCCGATGTCCACGGCCTCGATCCAACAGCCGGACCCCTCCGGCAGCGGCTCCGCCCGCGCCCATGCCCGCCGCCCACACATCGGGGCGGCCAGGGCGGGCCGCCCGTAGACGACCGCGTGCTCGCCGAGGAGGATCACCTTCCCGCAGGCGGAGGCGTCCACCGCGCCGAAGGTACGCATCCCTCATCCCCCGTGCGGATGTCGCGCCGCGCCCTTCCCGGGCCACGTCCCTGGCCGGCGCGGCCTACGGGGTCGGGGATAGGTCGCGTCGCGCCAGGATGCCCACGAATCCGGCCTCTGGGTGGAACCCTGCTCGGGGCTCCTCTTCTCGAATCTCCGGCGCGTCCGGGGGCTGGAAGATCGTGGATTGATAAGCGGCGATCCGGAACCCGGCTTCGTGCAGCCAGGCCTCCAGCTCCCCCAGCGCGTAGAAGCGCGCGATCGAGTAGAACGGATGCCCCTGGCGGCCCTTCTCCTGATAATGCGCCGCCCATGGGCTTTCCGCCAGGATCATCCCCAGCACCAGGCCGCCCTCCGGGCGCAGCACCCGATGGGCCTCCCGCAGGACGGCGAGGGGATCCGCGACGAAACATAGAGTGACCACCAGGAGGACCCCGCCGAAGGCTCCGGATCGGAAGGGCAAGCGTTCCCCCACTGCCTGAACCGTACGGATCCCCCGCGCGGCGGCCATCCGGAGCGGCGCCATCGCCGGATCGATCCCGAACTCGACCCCGAGGGCGTGGGCGAAGCGCCCGGACCCCACCCCGATCTCCAGCCAGGGGGGAGGGCATGGGGCCAACAGCGGGGCCAGTGCCCGGACCTCCGATCGGAAGGCTCCCCGTCCCACCGGGCCTTCATACCAGGCATCGTAGCGCGCCGCGTAGCGTTCGAACACGGATTCAGCGGCCATGCTCCTGTATCCCTCTTATCCAACCTCTGTCAGGGCGCGGGCGATCCGCGCCGCGATCCGCGCGTTCTCGACCAGCAGGGCCCGATTGACCCGGACGCTCTCCCCCTCCGTCCGCTCCGCCACTCGGGCGAGCAGGAACGGCGTGACCGCTCCCCCGCGCACCCCCTGGGCTGCTGCCTCCCGCAGCGCCTCTTGGATGACCTCCTCCAGGCGTTCGGCGGGCACGGCGAGGGAGGCCGGCGGGGGGACCGTCACCAGGATCCCTTTCCCCCCTAATGCCCAGTGGGCCCGGGCGATGGCCGCCGCCTCCTCGGCGGAGTCCACGCGGGCGTCCACGGGCAGCCCGCTGGACCGACTGTAGAAGGCGGGCATGGTCTCCGTCCCCCACCCCAGGATCGGGATCCCATGGGTCTCCAGCCATTCGCGGGTCGCCCGCAGATCGAGGATCGCCTTGGCCCCTGCGCAGACCACCAGCACCGACTCCGCGGCCAGGGTCGGCAGGTCGTTCGAGATATCGAACGGATCCCCCC
>JBEPYX010000142.1:0-5325 GCA_041641155.1 Thermoflexus sp. | reverse complement strand
GCTTGGAAGCCCTCGCTCTCCCTCATGCCAGTCCGTCGCTGCAGCGGGTCGTCGGTGTGATGCTCCACGACCACGGGCGGGCCCCTTCCGCGCGCGTTACAATAATACACAGGCCGCGCAGGATCCGGCCCGTCGCCGGGATCGCCCCTGCAAGGCCCCCGGCGCATCCCCTGCGAAGGAGAGGAGCACGCGATGAGCGTCCGCGTCCGCTTCGCCCCCAGCCCCACCGGGTTCTTGCACGTGGGAGGCGCGCGCACCGCGTTGTTCAACTGGCTCTTCGCCCGCCACCACGGCGGGCAGTTCATCCTGCGGATCGAGGACACCGACCGCAAGCGCCTCGTCCCAGGCGCCCTGGAGGACATCCTGGAATCCCTGCGCTGGCTGGGCCTGGATTGGGACGAGGGGCCGGACGTCGGCGGACCCTACGGCCCTTACATCCAGTCCCAGCGCCTGGAGATCTATCGGGAGCATGCCCACCGCCTGGTCGCCCAGGGCCACGCTTACTACTGCTTCTGCTCCGAGGAGCGCCTGGAGCGCCTGCGCCGCGAACAGGAGGCCCGCAAGCAGCCCACCGGCTACGACCGGTTCTGCCGCTATAACGTCCCGCCCGACGAGGCCCAGCGCCGCATCGCCGCCGGGGAACCCTACGTGATCCGCCTGAAGGTCCCCCTCGAGGGGACCACCGTCTTCCGCGATCTGGTCCATGGGGAAATCTCCGTGCAGAACCGGACCCAGGACGACTTCGTGCTGCTGAAGTCCGACGGCTACCCGACGTATCACCTGGCCAACGTGGTGGACGACCACCTCATGCGCATCACCCACGTGATGCGGGCCGATGAGTGGATTCCCAGCACTCCCCGCCACATCCTGCTCTACCGGGCGTTCGGGTGGGAGCCCCCGCAGTTCGCCCACCTGCCCATCATCCTGAGCCCCACGGGCAAGGGGAAGATGAGCAAGCGGGTCCTGCAGGAGCAGGGGCGCTGGGAGACCGCCGTCTTCGTCCGGGATTTCCGTGAGGAGGGGTATCTCCCCGAGGCGCTGGTGAACTTCCTGGCGCTGACCGGCTGGGCCTATGACGACAAGACCGAGCTGTTCACGGTGCAGGAGCTGATCGAGAAATTCGACATCTCTGGCATCAACCCCAAGCCGGCGGCCTTCAACTACGAGAAGCTCGAATGGATGAACGGCGTCTACATCCGGCGGCTGAGCCCCGAGGCGCTGGCGGAGCGCCTGCGCCCCTACCTGGAGGCCTTGAGCGTGCGGCCGGACTCCGAGACGCTCCGGCGGGCGATCCCCTTGATCCAGGAGCGGATCAAGACGTTGCGGGAAGGGGCCGAGATGCTGGAGTTCCTCTGGAAAGAGGAGGTGTCGCCGCCGCTGGAAGACCTGGTGCCGAAGGGGACTTCCCTTGATCAGGTCCGGGCCTGGCTGACGGAGGCGCGCGGGGCGCTGGAGGCCCTCCCCGCGTTCACCCATGAGGCCATCGAAGCGGCGCTGCGGGGCCTGGCCGATCGGTTCGGGGTGAAGGCAGGCACGCTGTTCATGGCGGTGCGGGTGGCCGTGACCGGACGGCGGGTGACCCCACCCTTGTTCGAGTCCATCGCCCTCCTGGGTCGGGAGCGGACGCTGCGCCGCCTGGAGGCGGCCATCCGCTTGCTCGAGCGGGTCCCCTCGACGGGATGAGCCGCCCAAAGGTATGGGACTACGCCCGGCCATCTACGGGGCCGTCATGCTCGAGGGCCTCGCCATGGAGGAGCCCAGTTGTTGAGGTTGCGCTTCGGCACCGTCCGATTGTTCACCCTCGCGGGGGCTCCGGTGTGTGTGCACTGGAGCTTGCTGGTGCTGTGGATCGGGTTAGGACTGGGCGCGGGGGTGCTGGGGGGATGGCGGGAGACCCTCCGCCAGGGACTGTGGTGGGGGCTTCTGTTCGGGCTGGTGTTGCTGCACGAGATGGGCCACCTGGCCGCGGCGCGCCTGCTCCGCGTCCCCGTTTCCTCGATCCTTCTCTGGCCCCTGGGCGGGTTCACTGCTGTGCATATGCCGCCCGGCCGCTTCGGGGCGGAGTGCTTCGTCGCCCTCGGCGGCCCTGCCGTCCATCTGCTGCTGGCTCTAGGCCTGGCCGGGCTGGGGGTCCCGGAGGACCTCCGGGGGTTCTGGGGGACCGTGTGGCAGCTGAACCTTCTCCTGGGCGGGTTCAATCTGCTCCCGGTTTTCCCGCTGGACGGCGGGCGGGTCCTGCGGGGCGTGCTGGCGCTCGGGCTGGGGGAAGGGCCGGGGACCCGGCTGGCGCTGCAGATGGGCCAGGCAGGGGCGCTGGGGATCGGGGGCTTGGCGGTTTGGCAGCTGGCCCGGCAGGATGTGGGTGGGATAGTGACGATGACCGTCGCGATGTGGCTGTGGAGCCAGACCCTGCAGGAGACCCGGCGATTCGCCCGTCAGGATCGCCTGCGGCGGATCCCGGTGGCGACCTATGCCCAGCCCCTCTCCATCGCGGTGAACGACCGGGTCCCCCTCCCCGCCGCCCGGCGCCTGCTGGCCCACAGCGGGCAGCTCGTCCTCCCAGTGGAATCGGCCGGCCGGTGGGCGGAAGGTCTCCTCTGGGCCTGCGGGGGGCTTCGGCGGGAGCGGCTCCGGGCGGTGGAGGAGGAACTCTCCATCGCGGCTGCATGGTCCGAGCTGGCCCCCGACGGGGCGCCCGGGCTCCTGGTGACCCGCGGCGGCCGCCCCATTGGCTGGCTGGCCCGGGAGCAGGTGGAAACGCTGATGCGGGAGGGCGACCTTTAAAAAGGCGGCGGGTGGGAGTGGGGGCGGAGCGCGATGCAGCAGATCCTGCGGTGGATCTACCGCGCGAAGTATCGTGTCCTGGGCCGGCGGATGGGGCAGCCGGAGGCCCCGCCGACCCTGGAGCGGGGCCTCGTGCTCATTCAGATTGATGGCCTCTCCTTCCCCCATCTCCAGCAGGCCCTGCGGGACGGGCGCATGCCCTATCTGGCCCGGCAGATCCGCAAGGGACGCTTCCGGGTCTCGCCGTGGTTCGCGGGTTTCCCCACCACCACGCCCGTTGTGACCGCTGCCCTGCTCTACGGTCAGCTGGACGCCATCCCGGGGTTCCGCTGGTATGAGAAGTCCCGCCGGGCGTCTGTCGTCATGAAGCGGCCTGATCACGTGCGACGGATCGCGGCGCGGTTGCGGGCGGAGGGTGGGTCGGGATTGCTCCGCGGCGGGGCCTGTTACGCCAGCATGTTCGATGGGGGGGCGCAGCGGACGGTCTTCACCCTGAGCACGATGGGCCTGCCCGGGCTGCTGCGGGGGGTCCGGGGCTTAGGGCTCCTGCTGATGGTGCTGCTCAACCCGGGCCGGATCTGGCGGATCCTCCGGATGGTGGCTCGCGACATCCTGGATGAATTGTGGTACGGAATCCATTCGTGGGCGGAAGGATGGCGGTTTCTGCGGGATCCTGCCGGGCTCCTGGGCACGGGGTTCCTGGCCTTAGGGAGCGCCCTGCTGCACGAGCTGCTGACCTTCAGCGTCAGCATGGATCTCCACCGGGGGCTTTCCCCCCTCTATGTGATCTACGTGCTCTACGACGAGGCGGCGCACCGCTATGGGCCGGACCATCCGGTGGCCTTCCGGGCGCTGCGCCGGATCGATGCCTACCTCCGCGAGATCGACCGGATGGCCGGGTTCGCCCGGCGCCCGTATGATCTTTACATCTTCTCGGATCACGGGATGACCCGGGCGGAGCCTTTCGCCCGGCGGTTCGGCCGCCGCCTGGGGGATTTCGTGCAGGAATGCCTTGCGCAGCCGGTGGCCCTGGATGAGACGGCCGATCCGGACGATCGGCGGTGGCGGTCTTGGCAGTATCTGATGGGGGAGATGCGGGAGTTGGAGCGAACCTTGTCCCCGCGCGGGGCGCGGATGGTGCGGGCGGCCCGCGCCTATGTGCAGCGTCAGACCCCTCGCCCCGACGAGCGACCGGGCGCCCCCTCCCCGCGTGAGGCCGATGTGGTGGTACGGGCCTCCGGCCCGCTCGCCCATCTCTATTTCACCGCCACCCCGGACCCGCTGTCGCTGAGCGAGATCGCCGTCCGCTGGCCCCACCTGCTGGACGCTCTGATCGAGCATCCGGGGATCGGTCTGGTCATCGGGCGGGAAGGCGAAGCGGTGTTCCTGATAGGGCAGCGGGGGGCCCGCATCGTCCGCGCCGATGGCCGGTCGCAGCGCTACGGCTCGGACCCCCTGACGGATCCAGAGCGTATGGCCCCTTCAGGGCGCGGGTTGGATCCGGAGCGGGCGGCCCGGGAGCTGGCCCGCCTGGCTCGGCTGCCCCACAGCGGGGACCTCATCCTCTTGGGGGCTTGGGACGGCCGCGCGGTGGTGACGTTCGAGGACCAGCGGGGAACTCACGGCGGGCTGGGTGGCCCCCAGGAGATCGCCTTCCTGATCTTCCCAGCGGATCGCCCCCTGCATCCCCAAGCTTGGCAGGATGCGCGGGATTTCCATGCTTTCCTGAGCCAGGCGTATCATCCAACGGTTGCGCTGCAGCCTTCGTGAAGCGGCTGGGCCGGGCCGCGAATGATTTCCATATTCCCCTGGGGGAAGTTCCACATGCGGAGACGCACCGCGATCCTTCTGGCGCTCGGTTGGGCGATTGGGGCCGGGGCGTGCGTGCCCCCACCGGAGCCGACGCCTACTGCCGCGCCGCCGACGCCGGCGCTGGCTGCTCGGGTGAACGGGGTGCCGATCTTCCTCTCGGAGTTCGAGAAGCGGGTGGCGGCCTATGCGCGGGAGTGGGCCCGGAACAGCATGGATCGGAACACTGAGGAAGGCCGGCGCCGCCTGGCGGAGCTTTCCCGCCAGATCCTGGAGGGCATGATCGAGGAAATCATCATCGAGCAGCACGCGGCCGCGATGGGGATCACGGTGTCGCCGGAGGAGGTAGAGGCGGCGCTGGCCCAGGCGATCCGTGAGAGCGGGGGCCCCGAGGCCTTCCGCCAGCGCCTGGCCGCGATGGAGATGACGGAGGAGGAGTTCCGGCGGAACCAGCGGGCCGCCATGCTCGCCCAGAAGGTCTTCGAGCGCCTGACCGCCGACCTCCCAGCGGCGGCCGAGCAGGTCCACGCCCGGCACATCCAGGTGTCCAGCGAGGAGACTGCCCGCCAGTTGCTCGCCCGCTTGCAGCATGGGGAGGAGTTCGTGGCGTTGGCCCGTCGGTATTCCGAGAACGAAGCCACGCGGGCGCTGGGGGGCGATCTGGGCTGG
The DNA here is from genome assembly GCA_041641155.1 of Thermoflexus sp. Taxonomy (GTDB): domain Bacteria; phylum Chloroflexota; class Anaerolineae; order Thermoflexales; family Thermoflexaceae; genus Thermoflexus. The sequence goes on along the minus strand of JBEPYX010000142.1, from coordinate 63 downwards.
TTCCCCCGGGGAACCCTGGCGATCCCGGAGCTGGAGGCCGCCGCCTTCGCCACGCCCCCGGGG
>JBEPYX010000141.1:0-5331 GCA_041641155.1 Thermoflexus sp. | reverse complement strand
CACCAAGCTGCGGGAGGAGATGCGAGAATACGAGGAGATGGTGGCCCGCATCCGCCGCCAGCGGACGGAGGAGGATCGCATCCTGGAGGAACTGCAGTACATCCGACAGCGGATCAACATGTCCTCCAGCATCCTCACGGACAGCCGTAGGACGGCGTTCTTCTTCGTCCTCATCCCCGAGGAGCTGGTGATCCTGGACACTCTCAAGGCGGCCGAGCTGTTCCGCCGGTTCGACGTCCCCATCTCCGGCTACGTGGTGAACCGGGTGCTCCCGGCCGAGCTGCTGGGCCAGAATATCCCGGATTATCTGCGCAACCGCATCGAGATGCAGCGCCGTCATCTGGAGGAGATCCACGCCCGCTTCGGCAACCAGGTCCTGGCGTATGTCCCCGAGCTGGAGCGGGATGTGACCGGCCTCGACATGATCGCCCGCGTGGCCGACCTGCTCTTCGGGAACGGAAAGGCCTAAAGCCCATCGGGGAGGGAGGGGGATGATCCGCATCGGGAAGACGATGGTCGATTTCCTACGGGAGCATCCCCGCCTGAAGTATGTCTTCTTCGGCGGCAAGGGCGGGGTGGGCAAAACTGTGATGGCAGGGGCCACGGCCCTCTGGTTCGCGCGGCAGGGCCGGCGCACCCTCCTCGCCTCCACCAACCCGGTCCACAGCCTCTCGGGCCTGCTGGACCAGAACGTGTTCGGCAAGCCGACGCCGGTGGCGGGGGTGCCCAACCTGTGGGCCTACGAGATCGACACCAAAGATACCATCGAGCGCTCCAAGCGGGAGATCCGGGAGAAGATCCAGTGGTTCCTCAAGTTCGCCGAGATCTCCACGCGGGCCGATGAGTTCGTGGAGTCGGCCACCATGAACCCGGCCTTCGAGGAGTCGGCGATGTTCGAGAACATGATCGATCTCATGTTCCGGGACGAATACGAGGTCTACGTCTTCGACACCGCCCCCACGGCCAACGCCCGCCGGCTCCTCGGCATGTCCAAGGTCTATGCCCTCTGGGTGAACAAGATGATCAAGTCCCGCCAGGAGGCCCAGGCCCTCCGCCGTCTGCTCTCGTTCACCAAGAAGGAGGAGCCGGACCCGCTGATGGATTACCTCATCAGCTTCCGGGATCGGATGGAGCGGGCCCGCCGCTTGATCACCGATCCCGATCTCACGGCGTTCTTCTTCGTGACCCTGCCGGAGGCGCTGCCCATCGCCGTGATCCGGCGCTTCATCAACTGGTTCCACGATTTCGGCATCCCGGTGGGCGGCGTCATCGTCAACGGCCTGATCGACCGGGCCTTCCTGGGCGAGAGCACCCCCGATTTCGTCCGCAACCGCATCGAGATGCAGGCCCGCTACCTGCAGGAGATCGAGGCCCTGTTCGACGGCCTGGTGCGGGGGATGACGCCCCTCTTGGAGAACGAGGTGCGCGGCGTCCCGATGCTGGAGCGCTTCGCGAACTACCTGTTTGCCAACGCCTCCTGAGGCGACATCCCCGCTCTGAACGGAAGGGGGTTGGGGGCCGCTGCACGGCAACGCCCTCAACCCCCTCTTTTTGGGCGGGCGTTAGAGGGTCGAAGGCCCTCGCCGGAGGAGCCCTTTTGGACAGCCTGGCGCCCATTCTTTCGCAGCCCTGAACGGGCTGCTCATTCTTCATTCGGGTGAGATGGGAGCCGCCCTGGCGATGCGGGGCTCGCCCAGTCCGGGATCCTTCGGCGGGCTCCCCCGGGCCAATCCAGCGTGCGGCGGTGGAGTCGGGGCGGCCCCTCGTCGGCTTGAAGTTGCCCTGCCCATGCCCCCAAGAGGCACGCGCCCAGCGCCCGCGCCGGCGCCAGCGTCCAAAGGGGATGGTCCAGTATGCTGACGACCAGCAAACCCAGCAGGGACGCCGTCAGCGCGCAGGCCTCCGGAGAGGTCCCTCGGCGCATAGAGCGCAGAAACGCCCCTGCCACCCCTAGGCCCAGCATGGCTCCGGGGAGGCCCAGCTCGGCCGTGATGAGCGCCCCCACGTGATGGACCGGCTCGGGCCGGTAGCCCGGCGGCAGCCTCTCCCGCAGGGCCAGCGGGAAGGTCCCCGCCCCGATCCCGAGGAGCGGATGCGCCGTGATCTGTCGCAGCGCCTGTTCCATCAACCATTGCCGCTCCAGGATCGAACGGACCTCCAAGGGGCTCCCGCCGCCTGTGATGCGGACCACTGTCTGCGGGGCGAAGGCGCATGCGACTGCCAGCAGGCCCCCGGCGCCGAGGAGGGCCAGGGCCATCCGGCGGCCTATGGGGAGATGGGAAGCCGCGAGGAGCCAGAGGAGGGCCGCCCCAAACCCCAACCACGCGGCCCGCGAGAAGCTCATCCCTAGCCCCAGGGCGGCCAGGCCAATCCCCGTCTGGCCGGCGAAGGCCCAGCGGCCTCCCCGGAGACTCCATGCGGCCGGGGCGGCCGCCAGCCCCAGCAGATACAGCCCGAGCAGGTTCGGATGGGGGAGCGTCCCATAGGCCCGCAGCCATCGCTGGCCCTTAGGAAGCGCAATCACTGCCGCCCCCGGAACGGAAGGATCGAGCCGGCCGGGCCATTCCATGCCTAGAGGCTCCAGGAACGCGGTGGATTGAGCGAGGGACTCCGCGGCCGCGAGAGCAGTCTGACACAGGATCCCGAGGAAGCATCCGAGGGAGAGCGGCCTCCACGCCGAGGGCCGCTCACTGAGCGAAAGCGCGAGGCCGCTGATCCCAAGGAGATGGAGGCTGGTGTAGAGCGAGAGGCGGGGCTCAAGGGACCATGCGGCGCTGAGCGCCGCCCACGCCGACAGTCCGATGAGGAACAGGATTGAACCGTGCGGCCAGCGGATCCTGGGGGTCTTTGAGAGGGCGCGGAGGCCCAGATCGGCTCCTATGGCGATGAGGAGGAGGAGGTCGCTGCCGAAGAGGAGGGCGCTGGAATAAACGAAATAGACCGGTGGGTAATGGAGGCGTTGCCATGGGATGTAGACCCAGAACCCGAGGGCAATGGGCAGTGTCCCGATCGCCCCGATATAGAGGCCGTTCAGGGAAAGGAGAAGCGTTTTCCGCATGGGTGTTTGCCCCTGCACCGGGTTGGCTCCTGGACTGCGCGGGGCGCGCAGGGGTTCGCCCGTGGGGGAAGGGAGAGGAAGAGGGCCGCGATCAGGCTGAGCCCGGGCAGTAACCCCCATGAGAGGACGGCCAATGGGTGAAACGGCTCCGCCCGGGGAGGCGGCGGCGGTATGGCGTGGGGGTTCTCCCAGACCTCCACGCCGTTCGCGAGCACCTGTCGCAAGCGCCAGCCGTGGCGGGCGAGGAGTGGGACGTAGGCCGGATGATAGACGAAAGCCCAGCGCACCCCGATCTCCCCTAACCCATCCATGATCCTCTCCAGTCGCTTCAGCCCATCAGGGAGCCAGTAGGCTGCGTCCAGGCTGCCCAACCCGCTCTCACGCAGCGCCGGCCATGGCCGGGCGGTGTGATAATTTCCGTCTATCGTCTCCGTCTGAGTGTAAAGGGAGAGGCGCGCCATCTGATCGCCGAATCCGAAGGTGATGTAGCGCCAGCGTTGGGCTTCCCTTTGACGGAGAAAGTCCACCAGGGGCGAGAGGTCGAGGAGGGGAGGTTGGGTCGGCCACCAAGAAGCCAGCTGGCCAGCGTAGAGGGCGGCGGCGGCCATGAGGAGAACGCCCAGGAAGCTGGCCCGTCGCGCCCATCGGAACCGCCGTCGGAGAGCCATGGCCCATGCCCCGAGGGCCGGGGTCAGCCAAAGGGTCGCCCACAGGGCGAAGCGGTCGTAGGTCAGCCACTCCCAGCCTGTCCCATAGATCCACCGCGGCAACGGCGTGGTCCCTCCCAAGCCCATTACGAAGCAGAAGGCGAACAGCCCGCCGATCGCCCAGCGGCGACGGTGGAGGAAGCATGGGATCACGAAGGGAAGCGCAAAGAGCAGCGGCCCATACATCGGCCAGAAGAACATCCCTGCGGCCGTGGGATCATGGAGGAAAGAGTGGCGGGAGGCGTGATCGATGGGTCGCTGCATGGTCTGGGAAAGCGCCCAGCCCCAGAACGGCCAGATCACCCCGCCGACCCCCATGGCGGCCCCCACGGTCCACAGGAGGAGCCGGCGCAGGATGCGGAGGACAGGTGCCGGACGGGCCGTGAGGGACTGGAGGCCGACGGCGGCGACCGCCCACGGGACCATCAGCAGCGTCCCGTGGTGGGCCGCGGCGGCGGCTGTGATCCAGAGGGCGGCCCGGGCGCCATGCCACGGACGGCCGTCCTGGAGGAAATCCGCCAGGGCGGCCAGCCCGGCCAGCGCCGCGGCCAGGCCGAACAGGGTGGGGAGCTGCCCGAAGGTATGGGTGGTGAGATGGATGGAAGGAAGGAGCGGAACCAGGAACGCGGCCCGCGCGGCGACCCGCGGCCCCACGACCCGCTGCGCGAAGGCGCGGAAGGCAAACGGGAGCGCCGTCAGGGTGAACAGCATGGCCAGCGCCCATGCAGCCTCCACGCCGAGTGGGAACGACAGGAGGGCGATGAGCTGGTGGACCAGGGGCGGATATGCGGTGACGGGGAAGCCGCCATACCAGCGGGGCTCCCAGAGCGCCCACCAATCCCTCCGATAGTGATCGGCGAAGAACATGTGGGTCCAGGCATCGTAGGAACGGCGATAGCGGGCCGAGGCGACCAGAGGCCAGGCCACCGCCACGCTGAAGGCCAGCAATCGCCGGGAAGTGCTCTTCATGAGCGGCTCCGCCAGGAGTAGGCCCCGCCGTGGGGAAGCGGCTGCGGGAGGCAAGATGGCGCCGGAAGCGCCTCGAGGACGCGCGCATATGCCTGGGCCACGGCGTCGATGGTGCAGGAGGTGATCGCCTGGAGATTATGCCGGCGTTGACGCGCTCGGAGGTCGGGATGCTTCAGGAGGCGTGCGATCGCGCAAGCCAGCGCCGTGGGATCGCGGGGGGAAACCCACTCGCCGAGCAGCCCAGCCTCCTCCGCCGCCGTCCGCAACGCGGGGAGATCGCTGGCCACGACCGGGCGCCCCCATGCGGCCGCGCGGATCATCACGCTTGACGGACCCGTCGCTTGGCGATACGGCAAAATCACGAGGGTGTTGCGGGCGAAGAGGGCGCGCACCGCCGCTTCCTCTATCGGCCCGAGCCACTGGATCCCAGGGAGGTGGGCGCTGGCAGCCCGAAGGCGCCGCGCGTAGCCCGGGAACCGGGGATGCTCGGCCCCCGCGATCTCCAGGCTCAATGCGGGATGCTGCGCGCGCAACGCCTGGAAGGTTTCGAGAAGGAGGTCAATCCCCTTGTAGGGGGCCAGGCTGCCGAAGAACAGG
>JBEPYX010000140.1:0-5333 GCA_041641155.1 Thermoflexus sp. | reverse complement strand
TGGTGGCGGCTGGACCGAGCGCTGGACGAGCGGGCGATCCGCCTCTCCGCCCTGGTTGCGCTCGTCGACGCGATCCGCCACGGCACCACGACGTTGATCGATCATCACGCCAGCCCTTCGTGTATTGATGGCTCCCTGGACATCATCGCGGAGGCGGTGGCCGAGGCGGGCCTGCGGGTTTGCCTCTGCTATGAGGTGACCGACCGCAACGGCCCCGAGGGGGCGAAGGCAGGGATCCGCGAGAACGTCCGGTTCATCCGGCAGGTGCAGGGATGGCGGGCCGCCGGGGATCCCCGCGGTGCGCTCCTGGCGGCCTCCTTCGGTCTGCACGCATCGTTCACCGTGGGGCCGGAGACGATGGCGCATGCGGTGGCGGAGGCGCGGACCCTGGGCGTTGGCTTCCACATCCATGTGGCGGAGGACACGGCGGACGAAGGCCACAGCCTGACCGTCTACGGCGTGCGCACGGTGGAGCGGCTGGCCCGGGAGGGGGTGCTGGGCCCTCAAACCCTCTGTGCCCACTGCGTGCACGTGGATGCAGCGGAGATCGCCCTGCTGGCCCGCACGCAAAGCCGGGTGAGCCATCAGCCGCGCTCGAACATGAACAACGCGGTGGGCGTGGCGCCGGTCGGGGCAATGCGGGCGGCCGGGGTGACCGTCGGGCTGGGGAACGATGGGTTCTCGAACAACATGTTTATGGAAATGAAAACTGCATATCTCGTCCACAAGGTCCACGCGCGCGATCCGCGGGTGATGGGGGCGGAGGAGGTGATGGCGATGGCCTACCGGGAGAACGCCCGCATCGCTGCCCTCTTCTGGCCCCATCCGGTGGGGGTTCTGGCTCCCGGCGCCTATGCCGACCTGATCCTGCTGGATTACCGACCCCACACCCCGTTGACCGCGGAGAATCTCGCTTGGCATCTGATCTTCGGCATCGATGGGTCCCATGTCAACACGACGATTTGCGGCGGGCGGGTGTTGATGAAGGACCGGCAGCTGCTGACCCTGGATGAGGAGCGCATCGCTGCGGAGGCCCGGGCCTATGCCCCCACGGTCTGGGAGCGCTTCCGGTCCATTGTGGAGACGGAGCGGGGAACCTGAACGAGGCCGAACGGTCGGAGAGGGGGAGGCTCCGATGCGGGTTCGCGTGCGCGTGCCGGCGACCACAGCCAACCTCGGCCCCGGGTTCGATGCGATGGGGCTCGCCCTAGGCCTGTATAACGAGATCGAGGCGGAGCCTGCTTCCACGTTCGAGATGGTGATCGAGGGGGAAGGGGCTGATGTCCTGCCGCGTGATGCCACCAATCGGGTGGCATGGGCTGCGGCCGCCCTCTTCGAGCGGATGGGATCCACCTTGCCCCCTATGCGCCTGCGCTGCCGCAATCGGATCCCCTTGATGTCTGGCCTGGGGTCGAGCGCGGCCGCCGTGGCCGGGGGGCTGGCCTTGGCCCGCGCGTGGCTGGGGTTGCCGGATCCTCTGGAGGCCTTCCTGGATCTGGCCATTGCCCTGGAGGGCCATCCCGATAATGTGGCGCCGGCGCTGTTGGGTGGGCTCGTGCTGGTGGCGCGGGACGACGCGGGATGGATCACAGCCCGCGTCCCCATCCCCCCGATGCGGGTGGCCATCGCCCTTCCGGCGGTAGCCGTCTCCACGGAGATGGCCCGACGCCTGCTCCCCTCTCACATCCCCCTGGCCGATGTGGTCTATCAGATCGGGCACGCGGCTTTGCTGGTCCACGCCTTCCGAGAAGGGGATTGGGAGATGCTGGGCCGGGCCATGCGGGATCGGCTGCACGAGCCCTATCGGGCGCGCCTGATCCCGGGCTACGAACGGGCGGCCGCCGCGGCGCGCGCCGCCGGGGCGGCCGCGGTGTGCATCAGTGGGTCGGGGCCGGCCCTCGCCGCCTTCGCCCCCGAGGGCCACGAGGCCATCGCCGCGGCGATGGTCGCCGCCTTCCAGGAGGCCGGTGTCTCCGCGCGGGCATGGGTGGTGGAGGTCGCCGCGGAGGGGGTCCAGGTGGAAGTGGAGCCTTAGAAGCCCCGGGCCGCGACCTTCTGCCGCAGCGAAGATCCGGTGGGGGAAGCCGACCCGGCGCGCGACACCTGTCCAACCGGAGGGAGCGATGGCGTTCCTGAGCAGGGTATGGCGGGCCTTTCAGACGGTGGCCATATTGTTCTCCTTCGCGATGAACCTCGCCCTGCTGATCGCGCTGATCATGCTGTATACCCAGCTCGCCGCGATCAAGGGGACAGTGAACGGGGTCGTGGCCCGGCTGGAGGGGGTGGTGCAGGACCTGGGCTACACTCATATCTCCACCACTATCCCGATCCGCCAATCGGTCCCCGTGGCCTTCGAACTGCCGGTCCAGCAGGATACGGTGGTGGTGACCCTGGCGCCGGTCCCCATCACTACAGCGGCCACGTTCCAGCTGCCGGGCGGCGGGGGGACGATCAACGGGATGGTGTTCATCAACCTGCCGGCAGGGACCCGTCTCCCGGTCCGTCTGAATATGACGGTCCCGGTGCGCACCCAGATCCCGGTGAACTTCGATCAACCGGTGGACATCGCCCTGGGTTCCTCGGGACTGGATCCGGTAGTGGTCCAGCTGCTAGCCCTGTTGAGGGATCTCAAGGCGCTGCTGGACCTGATCCCGGGGTCCTGATCCCCCTCGAGCCCCCGCGCGGGCCGATGGGAGGCGAGGTGGGGATGCGCCTTCGGACGCACATCGTGGTCGGGGCGGCGGCGGGGCTGTGGGTTGGCGGGCCGCTCGGAGGGGCCCTCGGGGCGGTTTCGGGTGCGATCCCGGATGTGGATCTGGATGTGGGGTCGGTGGCGCGGGGGGCCCGGTGGCTGGGGGCGATGGGGATCGCCGGGGGGTTGCTCCTGGGGTTGGCCCTCCGATCGGGGGCGGTGGCGGGGATCTCCCTCGCCGGGGGGTTCCTCTTGCTGATGCTGATCCGCCTTCCCCATCGGGGGCCTACCCACTCCCTGCTCCTGGCCGGCCTCTGGGCGGCGCTGGGGGGATGGCTGTTGCGGGATCTCGGGCTGGCAGGGGCGTGGACGGCTGGGTATCTCTCCCACCTCTTTCTGGATGCTCTCACGCCTCAGGGCATCCCGTGGCTCTGGCCGTGGTCGGAGAAGCGCTTGCGCCTGGCCCGTTGGCGGACCGGCTCCTGGCGGGATCACGCCATTATGTTCCTGGGGGCGCTGGCGGGGTTGGGATGGATCGGGTGGAGGTGGATCGTTGGAACTTGAGGATGTCATCCCGTGGCCTTGGCGGGGTTCATCGATGCAGCGCGTCATCCGGAGGATCATGGACGACCGTGGGCCTCTCCACGTGTTGAGCAGCGGCTGGGGAGAGCCGCCCCCGATCGTCTGTGACGCCGAACGTGTTCCAGGGAGGGGGCATGGGGGGATCGCCGAGCGCGCCTTCGGTCTGCAGTTATGAGGGAACGGACTACGAAGCGTTCTGGCGGGCCGGCCGGGCGTATGAGGATCTGGCCGAGCGGATCGCCCTGCGGGCGTTGTTGCCCCCGCGGGGCCATCGGCTGGCGGAGATCGGAGCGGGGTTCGGCCGTCTGGCCGATCTCTACGGAGGCTACGAGGAAGTGTATCTGCTCGATTACGCCCGGACGCAGGTCGAGGCGGCGCAGCGCCGATGGGGCCATGACCCCCGCTTCCGCTTCGTGGTGGCGGACCTCTACCGCCTCCCCTTCCAGCCTGGCGTCCTGGATGTTGTGGTGATGGTGCGGGTGATCCATCACGTCCAGGACGTCCCTCGCGCCCTGCGGGAGATCCAGGAAGCCCTGCGGCCGGGTGGGGTCTTCGTGCTGGAGTTCGCCAACAAACGCCATCTCAAGGCCATCTTCCGCTATATGGTCCGCGCTCAATCCTGGTCGCCCTTCTCCCCCGAGCCGGTGGAGTTCGCCCCGCTTCACTTCGATTTCCATCCCGCGTGGATGCGGGACCGGCTGGAGGAGGCTGGCTTTCGGATCCGCCGGGAGCGGGCCGTTTCGCACTTCCGGCATCCATGGCTCAAGCGCCTGATCCCGGCCGCCTGGCTGGCGCGAGTGGACGGCTGGGTGCAGGGGATCGGCGCCCTCTGGAAGTTGACCCCCAGCGTGTTTGTCCAAGCGGAAGCTGGCCCTGCGGGCGCCCCGCGGGGGGAGGGCCTCTGGCGGTGCCCAGCCTGTCATCTTCCCGCCGTCGAGGAGACAGACGCGGTGGCATGCCCGAACGGCCACCGCTGGCCCCGCGAAGGATCCTTGTATATCATGCGCCCGATGTAGGGGAACAGGCGGGTAAAAAAGGCTCCATCGGCGCGCTTTCCGAAGATCTCCCTTACGGTCCTCCACCGACCCACCACACCTCGCCGTCGGTCCACGCCGCGATCCACCGTCGATCCGCTGCCCGCCAGACGTGTCGGAGGCCAGATACCGCGCCGGCTGCCCCTCCGGCCGGCGCCCCACCCACGAGGAGCCCCCAGGCGTTCACCTGCTGGGCGACCGCCAACCCGTGCCGCTCCTCCCCCATCGCCAGCACCAGATCCGCGACGATCCCCGCTTCTACCGCGCGGCGGCCGGTGATCAGGGCCCGTTGTCCCCCCAAGGCCAGGATCCATCCTCCCCCGATTGCTTGGAGCCTTATCTGGCCCATCTCCACCTGCAGCCCCACCGGGATGGGATCCCCAGCGCCCAGGAGGTGGCGGATGGGATAGCGGCTTTGCAGCGATGTGACCCCTTGCGCCGCGGCCGCCCCGTCGGCGATCACCAGGTCCAGGCGGCGGTCGAAGGGGCCCAGCCAGCGCCCCAGCGCCTCCAAGGGCGGGGGCTGTGGGCCGCTCAGCCACAACACCCGATGGCCCTCGGGGGTCTCCAGCAGGAGAGCATTCCCGCCCTCGAACAGCACCAACTGCATCCGGCTGTCCGGGAGGTAAGTCAGGGCGAGACCGCCGAGGGCGCTGATCAGTCCGACGGTGCGGATCGCCTGCCGGTGGGGTCGCAGGCGGAGGGCGAAGTCGGCCGGGGAGCAGCCATAGGCGCGAAGGAGCCCCAGCCCCAACACGCCCCCGTAGCCGATGAGCATCCCCTCCAGGTAGCCCGGCGCGACCCGGACTGTGGCCAGTGGCCAGCGAGCGGCCAGGTCGGCCACTCGGACGGTCCAGGCCAGTGGCCACCAGGCGGCCCACCCGAGGGGTGCGGCCAGGCTCCCTGCCACCGCCGCGCCGAGGGCGGCCGGGATTCCCAGGGCCATCACAAGGGGTTGCATAGGGAGCGCCAGCAGATTGGCGAGGGGGGCGACGAGGGAGAGTTCCCGGAAGTGATACGCCATC
>JBEPYX010000139.1:0-5354 GCA_041641155.1 Thermoflexus sp. | reverse complement strand
GGCTGGTCTACTATACCCTCGGCCTCATTTTGGTGCTGCAATCCCGGGGGCACAGCCGGCTGCGCCTGGCTCGCAGCCTCCCCTGGCTGGCTGGCTTCGGGATCCTCCACGCGGTATATGAGTGGAGTGGGGTGCTCCTCCCTCCGGAAACCCCCTCCATCGAAGAAGCCCTCAGCCTTCTGACAATGGGCCGGATCACGGCGCTGGCGCTGGCCTTCCTCTGCCTGTTCGAGTTCGGGGCCGACATCGTGGCCCCCCTCGGATCCCGCTGGCGATGGCTGCGGCCCATTGGATGGATGCTCTTCGTATCCTGGGGGGTTGGGACCCTCGCTCTCAGCGTGTTCCCTGCGCTCCCTCTAATGGAATGGGCCCACTGGGCGGAGGCCAGCGCCCGCCTCCTCCTCGGCTTCCCCGGCGGGATGCTGACGGCCTACGCCTTGCGCCGACACACCTTCCGCCTGCTGGTCCCCCTCGCCCACCCCCACCTCATCCGCATGCTCCGGACGGCCGGGCTGGCCATCGCCGCCTATAGCGTCCTGGCTGGCCTCATCGGCCCCGCGCTCCCCTTCTTTCCCCTGGACCGGATCAGCGAGGAGGGCCTGCAGAGCCTGACCGGGGTGCCGGTCTTCCTGCTGCGCAGCCTGGCCGGCATCGTCCTGGTGGGCGGCATGGGGCGGGCCCTGGAGGTCTTTGAGATCGAGCTGAGCAGCCGACTGGGCAGCCTGGAGGAGGCGCAGATCCTGGCCAGCGAGCGGGAGCGGATGAGCCGGGAGCTCCACGATCGCACCCTGCAGATGATCTACGGCGCCGGCCTGCTGCTCCGCAACGTCCAAGCCCAGGCCACGCCGGACACCGCCCAAGCCCTCGATCCGGTGGTCCGCCTGCTCGACCAGGCGGTCCAAAGCCTCCGGGAGATCCTCCAGGAGCTTCAGGCCCGCCCGGCCATGGCGAGCCTGATTGATGGGATTGAGCGCCTCATCCGCGAATACGGCCTCTCGGCCCTGATGGACGTGGAGACCGAGTGGCGGATCCCCACGGACGCCCAGTTGCCGCCGGCCCAGCTCCGCCATATCCTGGCCATCGTCTCGGAGGCCCTGAGCAACGTGGTCCGCCACGCCCGTGCCCAGCAGGTGCGCATCACCGTAGCGCTCCAGGATGAGCGCCTGCAGATCCAGATCGCCGATGACGGGCGGGGATTCGGTCCGGACGCCCGACCCGGTTTCGGCCTGCGCAACATGGAGGAACGGGCGCACCTCCTCAACGGCCGCCTCGAGATCCAGAGCCAGCCGGGGGTGGGGACCACAGTGCGCTTAGAGATCCCCTGGGCCGGGATGCGTCGGGAGGACCTGCATCGGCCGTTGGGGGCGGGCCAACCCCAGCCGAAGGAACAGCCAGGGCGCCCCCCAGGTGATCCAGAGGCCGATCAGCGCATACCGCACAAGCCGGAGGGGAAGCGCCGCGAGTGAGCTCCCGGGGAGCCGGGCGAAGGCCGCCGGCAGGGCGAGGTAGATCGCCGCTAAGGTGGATAGGCCCACCATGAGGCGAGCGACTCGCCTGCCCCATGGCCCGCCCGGATCGAAGGGCTCCCAACGCGCCTCCCCTAGAGCTCCCCACGCCATCCCCAGCCACGCTCCCAGCGGCGTCGCCGTCTCCGGGGTGCCGTGAAGGAGGAAGAGGAGGAGAACCCCGCCCAGGGCAAGGAGCGCTGCGGTCCGGGGCGCGCGTCCGACGCGCCGGGCGAGGGGCGGGAACAGCCGCACGGTTGCCACCGCCACCAGCGCCCCGACGGCCCATCCGGCCAGCACATCGTGGGGGAAATGGACCCCCAGGACGATCCGGGAGAAGCCGATGAGGAAGATCAGCCCGATGGCGAAAGCGGTGAACAGCGGGCGTCGCACCATCCCGGCCAGCGTCCCCCACATCGCCGCGGCGTTCAGGGCGTGACCGCTGGGCAGCCCATACCCGAGGGCCTCCCCGCCGGGCAGGAGGACGCGAACCTGATCCGGGGCGACGTGGAAGGGGCGGGGCGTGGCGAAGAGGTCTTTCAGGACGAAGGTCAGGTAACTCCCCAGGAGGAGCGCCGTGGCCGTGTACAATGTCTCCCGCTTGCGGTAGCCCCAGAACAGGACGGTCAGCAGCAGCAGGAACGCCTGCTCCTCGCCCAGGAACGAGATCCCGCGCCAGAAGGCGATGGCCCCCGGCGGCTGCAGGCGCTGTAGCCAGACGATCCCCTCGATCTGCCAACGCATCCAATCGGGCATCTCCCCCTCCCACAGCCGGATCAGCCCCCAGCCGATCCCCGAAGCAAGGCCTTTGCCCCGTTGGAGGCCTTCTGCCTCCTGTGGATCCCCGCGATCCCTTCACCGGGAGGCTCGCGCCCGCTTCAGATCGGGATCCCCTTTTCACGGGAGTCGGATCGTTTTCGGCGGGCAGCTCTCCCGAGCCGTCGGTGCGGCGCCCCTCCCGGCGTGTCCGGAAGGGCATCGGGCGGACCTGACCAAAGCCATGCCCTTAGAGCCTCCGGGATGGCCCATGGGGGCGGATTCAGTTATCATAAAAGAGACAAACGCCTCACTCCAAAATTGAGGGAAGGAGGCCTCCGATGGCAATCCGGGTCACTTGGTATGGCCATGCGGCCTTTTTGATCGAAAGCGACGGCAAGCGCATCCTCATTGACCCCTTCCTGAGCGGCAATCCGCTGGCCCCGGTGAAGGCCGACGAGGTCCAGGCCGATGTGATCCTCATCACCCACGGCCACGCCGACCACGTTGGGGATGCGGTGGACATCGCCCGGCGGACCGGAGCACTGGTCATCAGCAACTACGAGATCGTCTCCTGGTTCCAGAACAAGGGGATCCAGAACGTCCATCCCCTGCATATCGGCGGGGGTCGAGATTTCGATTTCGGCCGGGTGAAGCTCACCTACGCCATCCACGGCTCCGCCCTCCCCGACGGATCCTACGGCGGCCAGGCGGCGGGGATCCTGCTCTACCTGGGCAAGCGCCGGATCTACCACGCTGGCGACACCGGCCTGTTCGGGGATATGAAGCTGATCGGCGCCGAGAAGCTGGACCTGGCGCTTCTGCCCATCGGGGACAACTTCACCATGGGCCCGGCGGATGCCCTCCAGGCCGTCCGCCTCCTCAAGCCGAAGGTGGTGATCCCCATGCACTACAACACCTGGGAACTGATCCAGCAGGATCCGCACGCCTGGGCTCGGAAGGCGAAGGCAGCCGTGAAGGGCCTCAAGGTGGTCGTGCTGGAGCCTGGCGGGACCTTCGAATGGTGAGGGCGGCCATCGGTTCCGCCTCGATGCGACCGTTTTCCCACTCTCCGGGGAGCGCCCTGTGCGGCGCTCCCCGGCCTCATCCGGGTTCCGCCCCGACGCGACGCCAGTGGCGGCGGCGGAGCCACGCCAGGTAGCGCGGGACCAGCTCGGTGTAGAGGCGATACCCGATGGGCCACGGCGCGTAGTCCCACGTCCCGATGAACCGCACATATCGGCCGCCGAACCCCCGCTTGAAGCGATACACCCCCCACATCGGATCCCCCTCCACGGGCGCGGCGGGCACTCCCCAGAAGTCGTAGCGCCGACACCCTACCGACCGCGCCCACCGGATGGCCTCCCACTGCAACCGATGGTTGGGCATCTTCTCCCGATGGCGATCCCGCGAGGCCCCGTAGAAATACCAGGCCGTAGGCCCGAACCGGTAAATCACCGCCATCGCCACCGGCTCCCCCTCGACCTCGGCCAGCAGCGGATAGGCGCACCCTGCCTCGTAGAACATCGTCCACGCCCGCCGGTAATACTTCCGAGGGCGGATGACGAAGCGATCCCGCCGGGCGGTCTCCGCGTAGAGATCGTAGAGCAAATCGAAGGCCTCAGGGCCCACCGGGCGCACGGTCACGCCTTTCCGCTCCGCCAGGCGGATGTTGTAGCGGGTCTTGGGGTGCATCGCCCGGAGGAGCGCCTCTTCCTCCAGGGTGAGATCGAGCCACAGGCTGGCGGGGAACTGGACCGATTCGGGGGAGGGCCGCCATCCCCGGCGCTGCAGCACGGCTTTCAGCGGCGTCTCCACTGGATCCCGCGGGCCTTCGGCCGCCGGGCCCTCCGCCTCCACGACCTCCGGATCGATCCGGACGAGGATGGCCCGCCGGCGGCGGGCCTCCTCCTCCAGGTCTCGCAGGACGGCCTCCGCCGCCTCAACGTCCGACGGATCCAGCAAGGGACCCCGCGGCACATACATGATCCCCACCAGCCCCCACCGATCCCGCCGGTAGAGGGCCTGGGCGGCCGCCCGGATCCGGCCCGCCGCATCCTCCCACACCCACCGAAGGGGCTGCCATCCGTATCCCGCTTTGAAGGCCCCCCACAGCCAGGTCTGGAGGATATGAGGGAACGGCAGCCGCAGGAGGACGTGATCCCAACGCTGAGGATCCTGCACCGCGGATCGGCGGATCATACGCCACCCAGCCGCCGGACGAGGTGGTAGAGCCATGGGAGATAGACGCGGTCGAAGGCCCCGGCCCAGCGCACCACCTGCCCGCCGAACCCCCGCTTGAAACGATACACCCCCCACAGCCCATCCCGCCGGGTTGTGAACTGAGTCTCCAGAACCTCAGGGTCCTCATCGGGGATGCCCCACAGGTCATACCAGCGACAGCCCCGCGCCTTCGCCCAACGCATCGCTGTCCACTGAAGGGCATACGTGGGCATCTTCTCCCGATGCCGATCCCCGGAAGCCCCGTAGAAATACCATGCCCGCTCCCCCCAGGCGAAGGCCATCAGCCCCGCGATGGGCTCCGCTTCGTAAAACGCCAGCCAGAGACAAGCTAGGTGCGGGACGAACCGCTCGTAAGCCACCCGATAATAATCCAATGCGTGGATCGCAAACCGGTCCCGGGCGGCCGTTCGTTGCAACAGGCGGTAAAAGAGCGGAAGATCGTCCAGCCGGGCCTCGCGGACGGCCACGCCCTTCCGCTCCGCCAGGCGGATGTTGTAACGGGTCTTGGGATGCATCGCCCCAAGGATCGCCGCCTCCTCCCCTTCCAGGGAGACCAGGATCGTCCGCCGGGGCTGGATCGAGGGGGCAGGCTGGAACCCGAAGGCAGTTAGATCAAGGGGAAGCGCCCCCTCGGCCACATCCGGCTCGATCCGCAGCCAGAGGGCGCGGGTTTCACGGGCGAGGCGATCGAGGGCATCGAGCAAGCCCCCGAAGACCTCGGGGCGTCCCCAGGCGCCGACCGGTCCCTTGGGAACGTAGAGGAAGGAGAAGCCAAGAGGAAGGGGGCGGATGAGGACTTGGAGTCCGGCCTGGGGCTCGCCTCGCTCGAGGGCCAACAGCCGACGGGCC
>JBEPYX010000138.1:0-5377 GCA_041641155.1 Thermoflexus sp. | reverse complement strand
ACTTCTTGTAGGGCGCGTTCGGATGCAGCCCCATCTCATGCATCACATACAGGATCCGCCGCTGCACCGGCTTCAGCCCATCCCGCACATCCGGCAGCGCCCGCGCCACAATCACACTCATCGCGTAGGAAAGATAAGCCTGCTGCACCTCTTCCTGGATCTCCACCTGCTGAACCCGTTCGACCGCCATCATGCCTCCTGCGTGCCCTGGATTCCACCGATGTTTAAGTTTAATATGGACTATCCCCGGCAAACGGGTGGATGTTCCCTCTCACTGGGCCTGCCTCCCCCGCCGCGCTGGGACGCCGCAAACCGCGCGCCCTCGGACACCAAGGGAGGAAAACCGTGAATGCCCACCGGAGGTGGCCGGACGCGGAAGCACCTGCTCCCCAGCGGGGAGGAGAGGGGCCAAACGATCGAGAGGACGGCCACTCCACCCAGGGATCCGGCGGCGGGGGAGCGGCTGAAGAGGCCTCTGCCTCAACGGCCCGTCACACCACATCGGGAGGAAGCGGCTCCGCCCGCACCATCCCCAGGATGTGGCGGGCGATGACCAGGCGCTGGATCTCGCTGGTCCCCTCCCCGATGGTCATCAGCCGGGCATCCCGGTAGAGCCGTTCCACCGGGAACTCTCGGCTGTATCCGTAGCCACCATGGATCTGGATCGCGTTCCGGGTGACCCGCTCCGCCATCTCGCTGGCGAACAGCTTGGCCATGGCCGCCGCCTGGGTGTGGGGGAGCCCCTGATCCCGCAGCCACGCCGCTCGATACACCAGAAGCCGCGCCGCCTCGATCTCCACCGCCGCATCGGCCAGCATCCACTGGATCGCCTGGTAGGCGGCGATGGGCTGGCCGAAGGCGGTACGCTCCTGGGCGTAGCGCACCGCCTCCTCGAAGGCCGCCTGGGCCAGCCCTACGGAAAGGGCGCCGATGCCGATGCGACCCCCATCCAGCACCTGCAACGCATAGGCCAGGCCCCGGCCGGGCTCCCCCAGCAAATGGTCCATCGGCACCCGCACGTGATCGAATGTCACGGCATGGGTGGGCGACCCGTGAAGGCCCATCTTCCGCTCCGGCGGGGCGATGGAGACCCCGGGGGCGTCCGTGGGGATCACGATCAGGCTGAGGCCCCGCTTGCCCGCCTTCGGATCCGTGCGGCAGAGCGCCACGATGATCTCGGCGATCCCGGCGTTCGTGCACCACATCTTCTGGCCGGTGATCACCCACTCGTCCCCGTCACGAACCGCCGTGGTGCGCACCGCCCCCAGATCGCTGCCGCAGTGGGGCTCCGTCAAGGCCAGGGCCGCTAGCCCGTTGCGGCCGCTGGTCAAAGCCGGCAGCCACCGCCGCTTCTGGGCCTCGCTCCCGAAGAGCACGATGGGCGCCAGGCCCAGCCCGTTGTGGGCCGCCAGGGAGAGGGCGGTGGAGCCACATCCCCGGGCGATCTCCTCGATCGCGATGGCCGCGCTGACGTGATCCAACCCCGCCCCGCCGTAGGCCTCGGGGACCGTCAGCCCCAGCAGGCCCAGGGAAGCCCCCTTGCGGACCGCCGTCCAGTTGAACTCTCCGGTCTCGTCCACATGGCGGGCCCGAGGCTTCAACTCCTGCTCCACGAACTCTCGGACCGCTTGCCGGAACAGCCGCTGTTCTTCATTCAGGCGGAAATCCATACGAAGACCCTCCGATCGGGAAAGCCTCAACATGCGAGAAAGCAAGCGTCTTTCGAACGCCCCCTTACCAATGCCCAGGAAAATCCGCACCGAGGCGGATCAGCAGATCGCAGGCGCAGGGGAGATCCGCAACCTCCCGAACCGACGTCAGGGGAAGGCCCAACCAGCCGGCCACCTGCTGGGCGGCCTCCTCACGCTCGGGCCGGGCCATGATCCAGGTCGTCGGATAATCCAGCCGGTCCGCGTTCCCCACCGCCACGATCTCCACCCCCAGCGCCCGCAAGGCGTCGGCGACCCGAGCGGCCAGGCCTGGCCGCGGGAACCCGTTCTCCACCGCGACGCGAGCCTCCAGACGGGGCGCCTGGGGGCCGAAGAGGCCCACCAGCGCTTCCTGGACTTTCTCCGGGACCCGGACGAGGACTTCCGCACCGTCCGGCGTCACGTGGGGCACCGTCATCGAGGGGCCGATGGTGACCATCCGGATTCGATCATCGGGGATGCGGGCCGCCAAACGGGCGAGGGCGATCATCTGGTCCAGGGTCAGGTTGGTGCGCACCCCCTCCTTCACCGCCTCCCACAAGGCCGGGGCGCGCCCGATCAGCGTAGGCAGCATGTTCAGGCGCAGCACCCGCTCCCGGACCGCCCGGATCACCTCTTGTTGCCGGCGCATCCGGTCGAAGTCTCCGCCGCGCGTGGCCCGCGTCCGCGCGTATTTCAAAGCCGTGCGGCCATCGAGGTGCTGACACCCCGCCTCGATGTGGAACGGCTCGTAGCCGTAGCGGGCATCCGGATAGTGTGGGTCGTCGATGGCTTCGGGAACGCATAGATCGATCCCGCCCAGGAGATCCACGGCCCTCTCGAACGCGGTGAAGTTCACCCGCACGTAATAGGTCGTGGCGATCCCGAAGTTGTAACGGATGGTCTCCTGGGTCAGGGCGATCCCGCCGCCGGGGTAGCCGTAGGCATCCCCCAGGAAATGCGCCGTGTTGATTCGGTTCTCCCCGAAGCCCGGGATCGTCACCCACAGGTCCCGGGGGATCGATAACACGCCCGCGGAGAGCCCCACCGGGTCAATGGTCGCGATCATGAGGGTGTCGGTGCGCCACGGCCCGGGCTCCCCCTCTCGCTGATCGATCCCCAGGATCAGGATGTTCACCCGCTCCTTCCCGGTCCATTCCGGAAGCAACCCGGCGCCATCCCCGGCTGGGACCCCGGGGAGGGCATCGGACAGGCCGCCGGGAAGGGCAGGAAGGGAGACCCGCAGAGCTTCTTCAAAGGCCAACCGGTAGGCGAGCATGCCGATCCCCCCGCCGATCCCCAGCACCCCCAAGGCCCAGAGCAGCCCCAGCCAGGGGAACCGCCGCAAGGGCAACCGATGGATGTTCCCCCTCATCGCCTCCCCTCAGCGGACGGATTTCAGATCCTCCGGCCCGAAGGGCTCGGGGAGCAGGGCACGGAGCGAGGTCTCCCGCACCTCCCCCTTCGCGTTCACCAGCAGGATCCGCAAGTCGGGGGCGAACTCCGAGAGCACCTGGCGGCATGCGCCGCATGGGGTACCGCCGTTCTCGGTAGCGATGGCGATGGCCGTGAAGCGGCGCTCTCCTTCCGAGATCGCTTTGAACACGGCGACCCGCTCCGCGCACAACCCGAGGGGGTACACCGCGTTCTCCACGTTGCATCCTGTGAACACCTGGCCGGAGGCGCTCAACAGCGCCGCCCCCACCCGGTAACCCGAATACGGCGCATAGGCCCGCTCCCGCATCCGGAGGGCCAGCTCCACCAGCGCTCGATCGTCCATCCCGAAGCGCTCCTGGTCGGCTGCATTTCATTATCCCCGGATCCAAGATCCGGCTCAATCCGCCCAAGAGGGGACCGAAGGGCTCAGCGCCTCACCCTTGCGAATAGGAGCAGGCCTGAGGTCGGCCTTGGAGACGAGTTCGAAGGTTAACGCAATCCCGGGTGGAATCCCAGCCGATGTTCCAGCATGCTGGCCAGCCGGCCCAGGCTGTAATTGATGAGGAAATAGAGGATGGAGATCACATAGAGGGTCTCCATCGGGTTGCGTTCCCCCTGGAACAGGATCACGCCCCGCCGATAGAGCTCGATGAACCCGATGATCGCCCCCAGCGAGGTGTCCTTCACCAGGGTGGCGAACTGGGCGACCAACGGGGGGAGCGCCCGCCGGAAGGCCTGGGGGAGGATGACCAGCCGCATCGCCTGGCTGTAGGTCAACCCCAGGGCGCGGGCCGCCTCCCACTGCCCTCGGGGGAGGGAGAGGATCGCCGCCCGCAGGGCCTCCCCGTTGACCGCGCCGGTGTATAGCCAGAGGGCGGCGATCACCGCTGCGTCCGGCCGGGTCAGGGCATCGAGCCCCATCTGCCGGCCCAGGGCGCTCAGGCGCAGGAAGAGGTAGAACATCAGCCCCAGCAGGGGAAGCGCCCGGATCCCCTCCACCACCACGATCACCGGATACCGCAGCCACGGGGGGCCGCTATGGCGGGCGAGGGCGAAGAGGACAGCCAGCGGGATGCTGGCCAGGATGGCAATCGCGGAGGCCTCCAGGGTGAGGGCCAGCCCCAAAGCGAGAAAGCGCCATGTCGAGCCCTGGGCGAACGGCTGGAAGCGCGCAGGCTCCATGCGGAAGGCCAGGGGGATCAGCAACAGCACAATCCCCACTCCCACCAGGGTCTGCCAGGGCCGCTCCGACGCCTGCATCCCCTCCACCTCATCACAAGAGGATCCGCAGACGACGCTCCAGGAAGTTCACCAGCCCGCTCAGGGGCACGGTGATCACCAGATAGAGGAAAAAGGCGACCAGCATGGGCCAATCAGCAAAGGTGCGGCCGATGACGAACTCCGCTTGATACAGCAGCTCCTCCACGGCGATGGCCGAGGCGATGGAAGTGTTCTTCACCAGGGCGATGAACACCGTCCCCAGAGGCGGGATCATCATGCGGAAAGCCTGAGGCAGCAACACCAGGCGGATCATCTGGAGAAAGGACATGCCCAGGGAGAGGGCGGCCTCGATCTGGCCCTTGTGGACCGACTGAAGGCCCGCCCGCACCACCTCCGCGACGAAGGCGGCTGTGTAAACCCCCAGCCCGGCCACCGCGCTATCGAAAGAAGTGGGGAGCCGGATCCCCGCCTTGGGCAGCCCGCTGTAGACGAAGACCAGCACCGGGAGCAGAGGGATGTCCCGGAAGAACTCCACGTAGCCGGCGGCGAACCACCGGAGGACGGGCACCGGAGCCACCCGCAGGACCCCGATGAGGGTCCCCAGGGCGAGGGCCACGCCCATACTGGCCGTGGAGAGCCGCAGGGTCGTCCATAGGCCCAGAAGGAGGTGATGCCAGACATCCGCCGGGTTCATGGTTTCGTCCGAATAGGGGGCTGAGCTCGACGCGGATCAGAACCAACCACCGGCGGGGCGCCGTGAGCGCCCCGCCGGTGGATCTCCCCACGGGAGGGGGTTACGGCTGGCTCACCGCCCGCCAGTCATCCGGCGGCGGTTCGGGCACTGTGTCGCTGGGGATCCACTTCTGGTAGATCTCTTTCCAGCGCCCGGAGGCTTTCAGCTCCTTGATGGCGGCGTTGACCGCCTCCAGCAGCTCCTTCTCCCCCTTCTTGACCCCGACGCCGTAGGGCTCCACGGTGAAGCGGCCGCCGACGACCTTCCACTTATCCGGCTCCTGGCGCACGAAGCCGTA